>CAZWKH010000295.1:0-3045 GCA_964633885.1 uncultured bacterium
ACGCCGAGTTGAACGACATGATGGTCCGGGTGGAGACCCGGCGCGTGGGCTGGGTGAACGCGAGCCCGCGTCTGCTCTTCGATCACGGCGTCGGGCTCATGCACTACTTCTACGGCGACGGCGTCGCCCCGCCGCGGACCTTGCCTTACCCGGGTCAGCTTCCGCCGCTCTTCGCGCCCTTCCCGGGCGGTAACCCGCTGCGGCCCACCCTGCGCGAGAACTTCCGCCTGGTGGACCTCATCGACGCCGATCCGATCCACCTGGACTACGAGGGGTACCAGTACAAGATCACCGGGGAGACCCTCACGCACTTCTTCCCCGAGTTCCGCGGCGATCCTCAGGCCACCTTCTTCGCGCGGGGCGGGGCCGAGGACGGATGGACGAACGGCGCCTCGACCGGTACGGAGGGCATCTGCGTGGGGGACGACGGGCTCTCGCGGGTGCGCGGCATCGTCTCCTTCGACACCTCGGGGCTTCCCGACGGCGCGACCGTGACCTCGGCGAGCCTCTACCTCATCCGCAACTCGGCGACCGGAGTGAACCCGTTCACTTCCGGAGCCCTGGGACTGCCGACCGTCGATGTCGCGCGGGGCAGCTTCGGCGCGGCGGTCCTGGAGGCGGCCGACGCCACCGCTTCCGCAGACGCCGAGGACGCGGGGATCGTGATCGGCTCGGTGAAGGCCAACGACTACGCCCTACGGGTGGACCTCACCGCGGCCGGCCTGGCCGCGATCAACGATCGCGGGCTCACGCAGATGCGGATCGCGTTCCCATTGATCGGGAGCAGCACCGGCGGAGACTTCGTCTTCTTCCGGGACGGCGACGCCCTCGCGCCCCCCTCCGGCGGCATGCCGGCCCTGGCCGCCTTCATGGGCGGCTCACGGCCCTTCCTGGATGTCTCCTTCGAAGAGCCCACCGCGGTCGCGGAGGGGGAGGCCGCCGCCGGGGCCCCCCGGGTCCATCAGGCCAGTCCGAATCCCTTCTCTGCCTCGACGCGCATCGTCTTCTCGCTGCCCCGCGAGATGCGCGCGCGTCTGGATGTCTTTGATCCCGCGGGCCGGCTCGTGCGGGGGCTCCTCGACGCGGATGCGACCGCGGGGGCGCATGGTGTCACCTGGGATGGGCGTGACGAGCGGGGCTCCCGGCTTCCGGATGGAATCTACTACGCACGGCTCTCGGCCGGCGGGCGGTCGGCCGGGATCAAGGTCCTGCTCCTCGGGATGCGTTGAGGCGGGGATCCGCCCGCCGCGAGCCCGTCCGGAAACCGCTCCCCCGGCCCCGCAATCCACTCTTGACGGTAATGAGCCTATGCCCATAATTAATGCTTGGCCTGCATACGCGGCCGGGTTCGAGCCGCAGGGTGCGGGAGCGGGAGGGATCAGGTGAGTCACGCCGAGCTGGCCGTCACGGGGCAGTCCGCGAGCCAGACGCTCCTCGATGCGACGCGGGTCTCGCAGCACGCGCGCTGTCTTCTGTGCAGCGACGGAGGGCCCTTCGGCCCCAAGGTTGATTTCCATGTCCAGGAGGACGGGTCCGTGCGAGGGCGCTTCGCCTGCTGCGAGGCGTACCAGAGCTATCCCGGGATCCTCCATGGCGGCGTCATCTCGGCACTTCTGGACGCGGCCATGACCAACTGCCTCTTTGCGACGGGCGTGGCCGGGGTGACGGGCGAGCTGGTCGTGCGGTTCCTGAACCCGGTACACCTGCACAGAGAGGCCGAGATCACCGCGAAGCTCGAGCGGTCGGCCACGCCTCTCTACCACCTCGCCGCCGAGCTGACCCAGGACGGCGAGGTCCTCGCGCGCGCGACGGCGAAGTTCGTCGATCGGGAGTGGACGGGGATGATGGGGCGGCGGGACCTCTCCCGGGCCTGACGCCCGGCCGGGTCACTTCCGCCGACGAGGACGCGTGCAATGACATCCAGGTTGGAGCGCCGAGAGTTCCTGCGTCTTCTCACCGCCGTGGCGGCAGGGGGGGTGGGGGCCGCCGGACTGGGCCTTCCCGGATGCGGCGGTCCCTCGATGCGTGACGACCTGGACCGGCGCTTCCTCATCCTCGGCTTCGACGGGGTGGATCCCCGGCTCCTGGAGCGATGGACGGACGCGGGCGAGCTACCCTTTCTGGCCCGGCTGCGCCGGGAAATCTCCTACCGGCGGCTCGCTACGACCACCCCCCCGGAATCACCGGTGGCCTGGTCGTCCTTCGCCACCGGCGTGAACCCGGGCAAGCACCGCATCTACGATTTCCTCGCCCGGGACCCCCGCACCTACGAACCGCAGATCGCGGAGGTCGAGAACGATCCGCCCAGCTTTCTCTGGGATCTGGTGCCCACGCGCCGGCCCCGCGTCAGCCTGCGCCGCCGGGGCACGACCTTCTGGCGCACCCTGGCCGACCAGGGCATCCGCTCCACCGTGGTCCAGGTGCCGGTGAGCTTCCCGCCGGAGGACCTGCCCGGCGGGCAGCTTCTCTCCGGCCTCTCCGTCCCGGATCTGCGGGGCACCCAGGGCACTTTCCAGTACTTCGCCACGGACCTCACCAGGGAGGAGATCGAGGACACGGAGATGGGGGGGAAGCTCATCCCGATCGCCGTGCGCGACGGCCGGGCCCGCGCGGAGATCCAGGGCCCCTGGGACCCGGTCCTCCGGGACAAGCGCCGCAAGCTGGAGCGCAAGCTGGCGGGGAGCTCCGATCGGGAGGACATCCGCGAGCTGCGGCGGCGCCTCGACGAGCTGGCCCGCCGCCCCAAGCTCCTCACCATTCCCCTGGAGCTGGTCCCCGACCCCGAAACGCGGTCCGTCGCGATCCTCCTGCAGGGCTGCGAGGAGCGCGTGGCCGAAGGGCGCTGGAGCGGCTGGTTCGAGGTCTCCTTCGAGATCACTCCGATCCTGCGAGTGCACGGCATCGCGCATTTCTTCGTCGAGCAGGTGAGCCCGGCGCTGCGGGTCTACTTCGGCCCCATTGAGATGCACCCCCCCCCCCCCCCCCCCCCCCCCCCCCCCCCCCCCCCCCCCCGCCCGCCCCGCCCCCCACCCCCCGGGGCGGCCG
>CAZWKH010000296.1:0-2975 GCA_964633885.1 uncultured bacterium
GGACACCAGCCTTTCACGCTGGCGACACGGGTTCGAATCCCGTTGGGGACACCATTCCATCCCCCGATTTCTCGAAGACCAGAATGTTTCCGAAGGCGGGATGGGGGATGCGGACGAAGCGGACCCAGAAGATATTGAAGCGCTGGATCCACGCCTTGACGCGCCGGGACCGGGCCTTGAGGTAGAGCTCCGTGAACTGTCCGGGGTGGCGGGCGACCAGCCTTAGTCCCCGCGCCTCCAGCGCATCGACCAGCCACCGGATGTCCGTGTGCCGCCGCAGCAGGGGACCCGCCGAGGTCTGGAACCAACATTCCATGCCGGCCGGGGTCCGGGTCTCCGGAGCGCGAGACCGGCGCAGGAGCCGGGTGAGGGTCACGAAGCAGATCCGCTGGAGGGACCGCATGTTGATCTCGCTGACCACAAGCTTCCCGCCCGGCTTGAGCACCCTGGAGAGCTCGGAGAGGGCCTGATCGACCTCCGCGATGTGCATCAGGACGCCCCAGCAGAAGGTCGCGTCGAAGGACTCGTCCGGAAACCGCAGGGCGAGGAGGTTCTCCTGCCGGAGGTGGACCTGTTCGGATAGCCCTGCGCTCTCCACGCTCTTGCGCGCCGTCTGCAGTACCGCGTCCGAGAAGTCCACCGCCTCCACGCGGAAGCCGCGGTTCGCGATGCGGATGCTGTTGACCCCCGCGCCGCAGCCGGCGTCCAGGACCAGCGCGCCCGGCTGGATGGCGAGAAGGGGAACCAGCCGGTCCAGGGCCCGCTCGAGGTACTCGAGGCACTCGGGGGTCCGGTAGTTCTGGTCCCACTGTTCGTGGATGTCGTCGAGGGCAAGGGTCTGCTCGAGCGTTGCCGAGCCGGACTGGAACATCGGTGCTCCCTTGGGGGACCCCCATGATAGCATCCCGGCCGACCGATCCAAGCGTTCGCGACAGGAGTCCAGGCATGACAGGGGAAACGGATGTGGCCGTGGTCGGCGCGGGCGCGGCGGGTCTCATGGCCGCGATCCGGGCTGGCCGGGACCCGGAGAGACGGGCCGGCGGCCACGGACCCCTCGGCGGGGGCCCCGGCATCCTGCTGCTGGACGGCGCGACCCGACTCGGGGCGAAGATCCTGGTGTCCGGAGGCGGGCGCTGCAACCTGACCCACGAGGTCGTGAATGCCTCCGACTACGCGGGGTCCTCGGTGCACGCCATCCGTAGGGTGCTGCTCCAGTTCGATGTGCAGCGCACGGTGGCCTTCTTCGAGGAGATGGGGGTCGCGCTGAAGCGGGAAGAGGGAGGCAAGGTCTTCCCGGTCGGCGACAGCGCGCGCAGCGTGCTGCAGGCGCTCCTGCGCGGGGCCTTTGAGGCGGGTGTTTCCCTGCTGCATCCCTGGCGTGTGGAGCGGATCCGGCGGGAGGGGGAGCGCTTCCACCTGCTCGGCCCTGCGGGTGAGGTGATCGCCCGGCGGGTGGTGCTCGCGACCGGGGGCAAGAGCCTGCCGCGGTCGGGCTCCGACGGCGCCGGTCTCGGGCTCGCCCAGTCGCTGGGGCATGGGATCACCCCGCGGGTCTTTCCCGCGCTGGTGCCGCTCACCCTTCCCGCAGGGCATTTTCTTCGGGGTCTGAGCGGCTTGACGGTCCCGGTCACGCTGGAGCTGCGAGCCGGCGGGGGCCGCAAGCTCGCCGCGTTCACCGACTCCATGCTCTGCACACATTTCGGGATCTCCGGACCCTGCGTGCTGGACATGAGCCGCCATTACCTGGACGCCGTGGCGCAGGATCCGGGGGTGCGGCTCACCGTCAACTGGCTCCCCGGCGAGACGCGCGAATCCCTGGACGGGTGGTTGCGCGGTCTCGGCGGGCGGTCGCCGGTGCCGGCCCTCGCGAAGCGCATGCCCGAGCGGCTGGCGCGGGCCCTGGCGCGGGAGGCAGGCCTGGACAGGGGGGCCACAGGCGCCGGCTTGACCCGGGAGCTGCGCACCGCGCTGATCCGCGCAGTTCTCGAGCTGCGACTTCCGATCAGCGGGGACAGGGGGTTTCGCCACGCCGAGGTGACCGCAGGGGGCGTCCCCCTGAGCGAGGTCCACCTGGAGTCGATGGAGTCGCGGGTCTGTCCGGGACTCTACCTCTGCGGGGAGATGCTGGATGTGGACGGCCGGATCGGCGGCTACAATTTCCAGTGGGCCTGGGCCAGCGGCCATGTCGCGGGCAGGGCGGTCCGTGCCGCGTTCATGGGGGGCGGAGCCGAGGCCAGGAAGACCGCCGGCCGCCGCCGGTCCGGGGCGTGACCGGCGGGCCCCGACTGCGTCCTTGGGGGCGAGGGAGGATCAGCATGCCGAACTACGATTTCCAATGCCCGAGCTGCCGTCATGAATTCGAGGAGAACCTCATGATCGCGGAGCGGGATCGCGGCGACATCGAGTGCCCCCGCTGCGGCCACCCCGGGGCCAAGCGGCTCATCTGCGCGCCGAACATCGGCGGCGGCCGCGGCGGTGACGCCCCGCGCTTCGCGCCCACCTGAGGCACAGGCGGCTGCCACTAGCCGCCCCGGCGCGCGGGTCGCGCCCATCGTCCTGCAGGTCCTCTGCGGCCCCGGCGATCCCGCCGGGGCTCGGTTTTTTGTGGCGTACCCCTTCGGGGCCGGGGAAAGCGCCTCGGGGAGGGCGGGCAGCGGGGACCCGCTACCGGGCGAAGACGGCCGCCCTGTACTGGGCGAAGAGCGCCTCGAGGGCGTCGTCGTCCGCGACCCTCTCTCTTGCGCGGTCGAGGATCCGGGCGACCTCGGCGCGCTCCACCTTGGGCGGGCCTTCCCCGGGGTGGTGGCCGGCGATGCGACCCAGAGTGGCCAGAGCGAGGTGGGCGGCCCAGAGGCAGAAGAGCCGCATGTCGGCGCAGCTCGCCGGCAGGGACAGAGCGTAGCGCTCGGCGGCCTCCAGGTGGCCCACCGCCGCGCCCAGGCAGGCGGCCAGCCCCTCCCGCGTGGGCCTCCCCG
>CAZWKH010000297.1:0-2960 GCA_964633885.1 uncultured bacterium
CGCTGCGCCAGACGATAGAAGTAGGCGCCCGCGGGCAGGGAGCGTCCCGACTCGTCCCGGCCGTCCCAGGTGACGAACGCTTCGCTCCCCGTCCCGACCAGATCGAGCCGGCGCACCACCCGCCCCGCGACATCGAAGATGTCGAGCGCCACCCGCTCTCCCTGCGGCGCAAGGTAGGAGATGGCGGTGCGGGCGCGCATGGGGTTGGGGGTCGCCGCCCCCAGGGCGTAGGGAGCCCGCTCGGTGGGACCTTCCGGCAGCACGGCCAGGGTCGACTGCACACGCAAGCCATGGGTGTTCATGCTGGGGCGGACATAGCCCTGGGTACCGACCGCCTCCACCGTCCAGGTGTAGGTCGTCCCCGGCGTGAGCGGCCCGGGAAGCTGGAGGGTGGTGTCGGTGCCCGCCGCGAAGGTATCCGGGGCGAGGATCGTGAACCCCGCCGAGACGAGGACGCGGTAGCTCGCCACATCGCCGGGGCTCGCCGGATCGGAGCGGCCCCAGCGCAGGGTCGGCGTCAGAGTCGTCACGATGGCGCCATCGGCCGGCGCCAGCAGCGCGAAGGGCAGGGTCATGCGCGCGGGTGACGGAGTTGCGCCGTCGAAGGTGAGGGCGGCCATCCCCTGCGCGATTCCGTAACCGTAGGCGTTGTCGGGGGTGGAGGCACGGGTCGCGGTGCCCATGAGCGCCTCCCGGATGGCCTCGCCCGACCAGGCGGGATGCGCTTCCTTGAGAAGTGCGGCGATCCCGCCCACGAGGGGCGTGGCGAGGCTCGTGCCGTTGGCGGGGCCATAGGTGTTGGTCCAGGCCTGGGCCCAGTAGGTGTTGCGCCCGCGCGCGCAGACCTCGGGCTTGATTCGCCCATCCGCGGTGGGGCCGCGGCTCGAGAAGCTCTGGATCACGCCGAGCGAGTCCACCGCGCCCACCGTGATGACGGAGTCGGCGTCGGCGGGGCTGCCGATGGTGGATGGCGCGGGGCCCGAATTCCCTGCCGCGTTCACGACGCACATTCCCTTGGCCACCGCGATGTCCACCGCGACGGTGATGGGCGTGGTGTCGCCGTCCAGGTCCTCCAGGGTGTAGCCGCTCCCGTCGTCGAAGTCCCAGTAGCCGAGGCTCGCCGAGGCCACCTCCACCCCCAGTGTGTCCCCCCACTCCAGGGCCGCGATGTAGTTGTCCTCCTCGGCATGCACCTCCTGGGTGATATCTTCGGTCTTGGCCAGGACGAACTCGGCGGCGAACGCGGGACCGATGAGCGCCCCCGGGCCGTAGCCGCCCAGGACCGACCAGGTCCCGGTGCCGTGGTTGTGCTGGCTCACATCGTCGGAGCCCTCGTTCTGGGTGTTCTCGTCCTCCGTCACGAAGTCGTACTCGGCGACGACCCGCGCATGCGCGAAGACCGGATGGTCCTTCTTGTAGCCGGTGTCGAGCATCATCACCCGCACCCCGGCCCCGCTGTAGCCCAGTCGGTGCAGGGCCAGGGCCTGGGTCTGGTCGAGCTGGTTGTAGGAGGGACCGTAGAAGAGCCGCTCGAGCGAGTCGCCGGGGGCCTGGGCCGCGGTGAGGAGCCCGCCCAGGTCGCCGCGCAGATCGTCCGGGGGGACATTGATGGGTCCCCGCCGCACCAGCACCGGAGTCACCCGGCGTACGAAGCCCAGCCGCTCCAGCTCCGGGAGCTTTCCGGCCGGCGCATCGACGCTCGCCGCGTTGAGCCAGCGGCTCACCCGGCGCAGAGTGAACCCCTCCGTCCGCAGGCGCTCCACATAGGGCGCGTGAACGGGAAGATCCCTGGCATCCAGGCCCCAGTCGGGGCCGAGCGGGGCCCGGCGCGCGCGGGTCTCGGGATTCCACCGGCGCTCCACGAGGCGCAGCGCCAGCGCCTCGGCCTCGGGGGAGTCCACCCCCTTGTCGGTGAAAAACACCCAGGCCAGCGTGCTGGCAGCGGGCCGCTCGACCGCCCGCTGGGCCAGACCGGGGCTCAGCCGCTGCGGGGGCTGTCCACTCCCTGGGAGGGCGGTGGCGAGGAGCAGGATGGCGGCCAGGGTGAGCGTGAGCAAAGCGAGGATGCGAGCCATGTCGTCAGTTCCCTTCGGTGGGACCCCGGATCTGGCGGACCGCAGTTTCCAGTGAAGACAGCAACAAGTGTACCTCTTCCGGGGTGGTGCCGCGGCCCAGACCGATGCGGAAGCTGCACAGCGCGAGCTCCGGGGGCACGCCTATGGCCAGGAGAACCTCGGAGGGCTCCACCGTTCCGCTGTGGCAGGCGGACCCCGCCGAGAGGGCGAAACCCGGGAGGGCCTGGAGCAGCTCGGCCGCGGGCACCCGCGGGAGGGTGACATTCAGGTTGCCCGGCAGGCGCCGGACGGGGTCGCCGTTCAGGCGGGCGTCGGGGATCCGGCGGCGCAGACCGTCCCAGAGAGCGTCCCGCAGGCGGACCTGAGCTGCTGCTTCCGCGTCCATCTCCTCGATGCGAAGACGCGCCACGGCTCCAAGGCCCACAATGCCGGGGACATTCAAGGTGCCGGGACGGCGGCCGCGTTCCTGGCCCCCGCCGTGAACGACCGGCTCCAACTCCACGCCTTGGCGGACATACATCGCGCCGACGCCCTTCGGCCCGTAGAGCTTGTGCGCGCTCAGAGAGAGGAGGTCTATCTTGGCGGCGGCGACCGACAAGGGGAGTTTTCCGATGAGTTGTGTCGCGTCGCTGTGGAAGAGGACGCCTCGCGCGCGGCAGGCCGCGCCCACCTCCCCCACCGGCTGCAGGGTGCCGATCTCTGCGTTGGCGGCGGTCATCGACACGAGCAGGGTGTCCTCCCGGATCGCGCCGGTGATCGACCCCACGGAGACGATCCCGTCGTTGCCTGGAGGCACCGTCGTGAGCGTGAAGCCCTCGGCGACGAGGACCCGAAGCACATCGGAGACGGAAGGGTGTTCCAGGGAGGTGGAGACCAGATGCGCCC
>CAZWKH010000298.1:0-2930 GCA_964633885.1 uncultured bacterium
GGTCCTGCACTCCGTGGAAGCCCCCGAGGAATTCAAGCGCATGATCATGGCCCTGCGGCGCGTGGCGGGTCCGCAGCGCGAGGTCATGAACCAGATCGCGCGGGGCGATGTCCCGATCGTCCAGGAGAGCACTCGGTACTACTACCGCGACATCCACGACCACCTGCTGCGCATCGCGGACGCCCTCGACGCCTACCGGGACATGATCGGCACCGCCATGGACACCTACATGACCGTGCTCTCCAACCGCACCAACGACATCATGAAGGTGCTCTCGATCATCGCGACGATCATGTTGCCGCTGAGCCTCGTCACCGGCTTTTTCGGCATGAACTTCCACAGGTTCCCCGGCCTCGACAGCGCCTACGGGGTGCCCGCGGTGGTGGGCATCATGCTCGTGCTGGCGGGGATCATGCTCGTCTTTTTCCGGCGCAAGGGGTGGTTGTGAGCAAGGCGGCGGGACGCGCGGGGCGCAAGGGCACCGGCAAGGGCAGGGGAACGATGGCGGCAAAGCAGGCGAAGCAAGCAGGGGCCCGCAAGCGCAAGGCGGAGCAGGAGGAGTTCCTCTTCGAGGCCGCGGTGGCCGTGGCCGAGGTGGAGTCGCCGCCCCCGCCGGCTCCGGGGAAGCTCGAAGGTCCCGGCCGGGCCGCCGCCCCCCGGGCGGCTGCGAGCGCCGCCCCCCCGCCGGCGAAGGGGACGGCCCGGGGGCGCCGCCCGCGGGCTCCGGCCACCGCACAGAGCATGGCCAAGGCGCAGCGCGAGATCTCGGTCAGCGAGTTCTTCTCCAAGAACCGCCACCTTCTCGGTTTCGACAACCCGGCCAAGGCGCTCCTGACCGCGATCAAGGAGGCCGTGGACAACTCGCTCGACGCCTGCGAGGAGGCGGGGATCCTGCCCGACATCGGGGTGGAGATTCACCAGCTGGCGGAGGACCGGTTCCGCATCGCCGTCCAAGACAACGGACCGGGGATCGTGCAGCAGCAGATCCCCCGCATCTTCGGCCAGCTTCTCTACGGGTCCAAGTTCCATCGCCTGCGCCAGTCGCGAGGGCAGCAGGGGATAGGGATCTCGGCGGCGGGCATGTACGGCCAGCTCACCAGCGGGAAACCGGTGGTCATCACCAGCCGCACCGCGAAGAACCGGCCCGCCCACCACTTCGAGATCCGCATCGACACCCGCAAGAACGCCCCGGTCACCACCGCCGACCGCGAAGTGGATTGGCAGGGGGTGGAACACGGCACGCGGGTCGAGATCGAGATGGAAGCGACCTACCGGAAGGGACCGCGGTCGGTGGACGCCTACATCCAGCAGACCGCGCTCGCCAACCCGCACCTGCGGCTGACTTACCGGCCTCCCAAGGAGGAGGCGGTTCTCTACGAGCGCGCCGCCGCGGAGCTGCCCAAGGAGCCGCTGGAAATCCAGCCCCATCCCCATGGGGTGGAACTGGGCATGCTCATGAAGATGCTGGCCGACACCAAGGCGCGCAATGTGAGGAGCTTCCTGACCGCGGAGTTCTCCCGGGTGAGCCCGCGCGTGGCGGGGGAGATCCTGGCCGCGGCGAAGATCCGCGAGAACGCCTCGGCGCGGTCCGTCCAGCACAAGGACGCGGAGGCGCTGTTCCAGGCCATCGGACGCGCGAAGCTCATGGCCCCGCCCACCAATTGCCTCTCGCCGATCGGTGAGGAACTCCTGATCAAGGGGCTCAAGCAGGAGGTGAAGGCGGAGTTCTACACCGCGTCCACGCGGAGCCCCTCCGTCTACCGCGGGAACCCCTTCCAGGTGGAGGCGGCGCTGGCCTTCGGGGGGGACCTCCCGGGGGACGAGCCGATCGTGCTCTACCGCTTCGCCAACCGGGTGCCGCTCCTCTACCAGCAGGGGGCCTGCGCGGTGACCAAGGGCGTGATCGGGACGGCCTGGAGGAACTACAAGGTCCAGCAGTCCAAGGGCTCGCTGCCCATCGGCCCCATCGTGCTCATGGTGCACATCGCCTCGGTGTGGGTGCCCTTCACCAGCGAGTCCAAGGAAGCCATCGCGCATTACCCCGAGATCATGAAGGAGATCCGGCTCGCCATCCAGGAATGCGGGCGGCGGCTCTCGCTGCACATCCGCCGCGGCCTGCGCGAGAAGGAAGCGGACCGCAAGCGCTCCTACATCGAGAAATACATCCCCCACATCGGGATCGCCCTCAAGGAGATCCTGGCCCTGAGCGACGCCGAGGAGGCGCGGGTGGTGACCACGCTGCGCGACACCCTCGAGCGGTCGCGGAAGATGGATTGAGGCGGGAAGCCATGGTGGACCGGACGCCGTTTCCGTCGCGCCACTGCGAAGGCGCATTGACCGATGCCGAGGTCCTGCGACTGCGGGAGGAGTTTCCGATCCTCGGGAGGACCACCTACCTCGTGACCCATTCCCTGGGGGCCATGCCGCGCGGCGTCCATGGAGCGCTGGCCGCCTACGCCGGAGCCTGGGAGACGAGGGGCGTGCGGGCCTGGGAGGACGGCTGGTGGGACATGGCTGCGGAGGTGGCCGGCGAGCTGGCCCCCCTGATCGGTGCTCCGGCCGGGTCGGTGAGCCTCCACCAGAATGTGGCGGTGGCCCTGGCGGTGGGCCTCTCCTGCTTCGAATTCACTGGAGAGCGTCGCCGCATCCTCTACTCCGAAACGGAGTTTCCGTCGGTCATCTACCAGCTGGAGGAGCTCCGTCGCCTGGGGGCGGAACCGGTGCGCCTGGGCTCCCCGGACCGGTCGTTCCCCTGTGAGGCGCTCCTGGCCGGGATCGACGAGCGCACGAGTCTGGTGATGGTCTCGCGGGTGGTCTACCACTCCGCCGAGCTGGTGGATCTGGCCGCGATCGCGGCCCGTTGCCGCGAGACGGGGGCGCTGCTCCTGGTCGACGCCTATCAGGCCGCGGGGACGGTGCCGATGGACCTC
>CAZWKH010000299.1:0-2921 GCA_964633885.1 uncultured bacterium
GGATCCTTGCCGAGGATCCTCTGGGTTCGATCTTCTCCGGCTCCGGGCTCACCTACTACGGCGGACTCATCGGCGGCGCGCTGGGTGTGCTCCTGGTGGGGCGGCGGGCCGGGGTTCCGCTCCTCACCCTGGTAGACATGGGCGGACCTCTCGTCGCTCTCGGCTACGGCGTCGGGCGCATCGGCTGCTTCCTGAACGGAGACGACTACGGCCGGGTCTCGGACCTGCCCTGGGCCATCGCCTTTCCCAAGGGGACCCCACCCACCCTCGATCGCGTGCACCCCACGCAGCTCTACGAGGTCGTGGTCTCCCTGGCGATCTTCTTCTTCCTCTGGTCGAAGAGGGGGGCCTGGGACGACAGGCCGGGGTTCACCTTTGGGCTCTACCTCGTCCTGGCCGGGACGGAGCGGTTCCTGGTCGAGTTCATCCGCCTCAACGCCCCCGTCGCGCTAGGCCTGACCATGGCCCAGTGGATCAGCGCGGCGCTCATCCTGCTCGGCATCGTCTTGATCCGGCGCGTGCGGCGACGCTAAGCTCATCGCGGTCCCACTCGGCCCCCAGGAGACCGGCATGCCCCTCGTGGATCCCTATGCCCGGGCGATCACCTACCTGCGCATCTCCGTCACCGACCGCTGCAACCTGCGCTGCAGCTACTGCATGCCGGACCATCCCGCCCACGCCGGGCGGGAGGAGGTGCTCTCCTACGAGGAGATCGACCGCCTGGTGGGGGTTGCGGTGGCCCTGGGCTGGACAAAGGTGCGTCTGACCGGCGGCGAGCCCCTGGTGCGCAAGGACCTGCTCGACCTCGTCGCGCGTCTGGGACGGCGCAAGCAGAGCCCGAACGACGGGCCCCGGCTGGAGCAGCTGGCGATGACGACCAATGCGGTGCTCCTCGCGCACCACGCGACCGCCCTGCGCGCGGCCGGTCTCGACCGGGTCAATGTGAGCCTCGACACCCTCGTCCCCGAGCGCTTTCGCCGCATCACGGGACAGGACAGGCTCGCCGAGGTGCTGGCCGGCATCGAGGCCGCCGCTCAGGCGGGCCTCCATCCCGTGAAGCTGAACACCGTGCTCATCAAGGGAAGCACGGAGGACGAGGTCCCGGGCTTCGTGGACCTGGCGCGTTCCCGTCCGGTGGATGTGCGCTTCATCGAGTTCATGCCCTTCGAGGGAAACGGATGGAGCCGGGACCAGGTGCTTTGCAGCGGGGAGATTCGGACCGCGATCGAGGCGCGGGATCCGCTGAATCCCGTCGACGCGCCCCGCGACGGGGGGCCGGCCTCCACATTCTCCGCTCCCGGCTGGGCCGGGAGCGTCTCGTTCATCTCCCCGATCACGGACCGCGCGTTCTGCGCGCGCTGCAACCGGGTCCGCCTCACCTCGGAGGGGAAGCTGCGCGGGTGTCTCCTCAGCGAGAACGAGATCGACTTGCGCGAGGCCATGCGGCGGGGCGCCGCCGACACCGCGCTGGCCGATCTCTTCCGCCGCGCCATCCGCCTCAAGCCACAGGAACATCCCTACCACCGCGAGATCGAGGAGGGGAGAGTGGCGGGTCCGGTGGACGGGCGGGGCATGCATCGGATCGGAGGATGAACGGCGGGCCCGTGTTCCGGGGCATTGCGGCGGGGGCGCTTCTCGCAGTGGCGGCGGCCTGGGCGGGCATGGCGCCGGCCGCCGACCGCGGCGTCCCGTTCAGCCTGGACGCGGCCTCCTTCCCCGACTCGTCGGGCGGGGCGGTGACCCATGTCTACCTGAGCGTGCCCCTCACCTCGCTCCGCTTTGCCGCGGGCGCCGACGGCGCCGCGTTCACAGACCTCGATGTCGCGGTCGCGATCCGGGATCGCAAGGGACACGCTCTGGCCGAGCACTTCTGGTCCTACCGGCGCATCCCCGGCTCGCTCCTGCAGCAAGAGAACGAGGGGCGCTCGCTCCTGCGGCGGCACCTCTTCGTGCTGCCCGCGGGCGAGTCCCGGATCACGGCGCGGATCGAGGCTCCGGGCGGGCCGGTCCTCGGCGAGACGACCCTCGACCACCGCGTGCCCCTCTACGCCGACATGCCGCTCCGCGCTTCGGATCCTGTCTTCGGGCTGTGCGGGGAGCTCGTCCTGGAAGCTCCCGCTGCGAACTTCGAGGGGGAAGTGCTCCCGCATCCCTCGCGCCTGTACGGCGACGAGGTGCCTGCCCTCTGTGTGGGTCTCTTCTTCGCCGACACCCTCGCCACGGCCCCCGACAGCGTCTACTGGATCCGCTACGAGATCCGCGACGAGGCGGGACGCGGTGTCGCCGACTCCACCCTCACCGTTTCGAGGCGAGGGAGCAGGGGTGAGGCGGTTCTGCAGCCATCCATCGCAGGCCTGTCCATGGGCCGCTACCGTCTGCAGGTGGAGGCGCGCCTCGGCGCCCTGCGGGTGCGACGGGAGGGAAGCTTCTCCGTGGACGCGAGCCGGATCGCCTCTCCCCGCGACGCCGACCAGCTGCGGACCGTGCTCGGCTATGTCGCCACCAACGACGAGTTGATCCTGATCGACGACGCGCCCGACGATTCCCTGGAGGCCATCTGGACTCGCTTCTGGGCGCGCCGCGACCCCGACCCCGACACCGCCCTCAACGAGGCCCTGGTCGAGTTCATGCGGCGCGTCGAGCACGCCACCCGCAACTTCGGGGTGCTGGAGCCGGGATGGCGCTCCGACATGGGGCGCATCTACATCCGCTATGGTCCCCCCGACCAGGCGGACCGCGCCGTACAGGAGCGCGGGTACCCGACCGAGGTCTGGACCTACTACGGGCGCAACGCCACCTTCGTCTTCCAGGACCAGGACGGCTTCGGACGATACCGTCTGGTGGGCACGCGCCGGAACTGATCGGAGACCGCGCATGAAGAGCCGGGTCATCGTGAACGAGGCCGTGGGGGAGATCCGCCG
>CAZWKH010000300.1:0-2902 GCA_964633885.1 uncultured bacterium
TGGTCAAGAAGGGCGACGACGTGCAGGTCGAGGTCCTCAACATCGACAAGGAAGGGCGCCGCATCTCGCTCGGCCTCAAGCAGACCCAGATCAACCCCTGGCCCATGCTCGAGCAGAAGTACGCCCCCGGCTCGATGGTGGAAGGCAAGGTCGTCCGGACCATCGACCGCGGGGTCGTAGTGGACCTGGGCGACGATGTGGAGGGCTTCGTGCCCCTGTCCCAGCTGGGCATCGGGGACAAGAAGCCGGCCGAGGCCTTCAACGAGGGCGACCTCATGCAGCTGCGGGTGACGAAGGTGGACGGCGGCAACCAGCGCATCGTGCTCGCGGTGCGCGATGTGGCCGACGCGGAGAACGTGGACGAGGATCTCGACGCCCCCGCCGAGCCGGTCTACGAGAGCACCGCCGCCTACCAGGCCAAGTACGCGGGCACCGGCACCGCCTCCCTCGGCGAGCGGCTGGCCGGACTGCGTCCCGCCGCCGCCCTCGAGGAGGAGCCGGGCGACCCCGACAACTCCTAGGAGGCTCCCGCGGCGTGAACGGAATGCCGCACGCGATCGCGGAGGCGACCCGCCCGGTGCGGGTCGCCTTCCGCACATTCGGGTGCAAGCTCAACCTCTACGAGTCGTCCGGCATGGCCCAGGCGGCGGCGCGCCGCGGCTACCGGATCACTCAGGTCCTGGACGAGGCCGAGGTCGTGGTGGTGAACACCTGCTCGGTCACCGCGCACGCGGACCAGGAGGCTCGCCAGTTTCTGCGCACGATGCACCGGCGACGGCCCTCGGCGCGGTTGGTGGTGACGGGGTGCTACGCCCAGCGCGCGGCGCAGGAGCTCGCCGCGCTGCCCGGGGTGGCGCTGGTGGCCGGCCACGCCGAGAAAGACGCTCTGGACGCATTGCTCGGGGCCCTCCCCGGGGCCGGCGATCCCCCTCGCATCCTGGTGGGCCCGCTGACCGGAAAGGTCATGACCCGCCTGCGCGCCGTGGGGGCAGAGGGGCGCACCCGCGCTCTCCTTCGGGTGCAGGACGGCTGCGACTCGGCCTGCAGCTACTGCGTCGTTCCGCGCACCCGCGGCGCCTCGCGCAGTCTTTCCCTGGAGGAAGCGCTGGAGGAGGCCCATCGCCTTCTGGACGGGGGATTCCGGGAGCTGGTGGTCACCGGCACCCACCTCGGACAGTACGGCACAGACCTGACGCCGCGGAGCTCCCTGGCGGACTTGCTGGAGGGGATCCTCCGCCTTTCCTCACCCCACTCCTTCCGCGTCCGGCTCTCCTCCATCGAGCCCCAGGAGATCACACCGCGGATCGTGGATCTCCTGGCGGGATCGGAGCGCCTTGCTCCGCACCTCCACCTGCCGCTGCAGTCGGGAAGCGACGACCTCCTGCGCGCCATGCGCCGCTCCTATCGCACTCCGGCCTACCGGAGGCAGGTCCTCGCGGTGTCCTCCCGGGTGCGCCCCCTGGCCCTGGGCGCGGATCTCATCCTCGGGTTCCCCGGGGAGACGGAGGCCGACTTCCGGCGCACTCTGGTCTTCCTGGCCGAGCTGCCGTTCACCCACCTGCATCCCTTCACCTTCTCGCCGCGCCCCGGCACCCTCGCCGCGGAGTTCCCGGGGCGCCCGCAAGGGGACATCGCCGCGCGGCGGGTCGCTGCGGCCACGGCTCTGGTGGCCGAGAAGAACCGCGCCTTCCGCCGGGGCCTCCTGGGGCGCGCGGTCCGGGTGCTGGTGGAGGAGACGGATGCGGAGGGGGTGAGCGAGGGCTTCGACGAGCATTACCTGAGGGTGCGCTTCCGGGGCGCCCGCGGCCTCTCGGGGCGCTTCGCCTCGGTGGCGCTTTCCGAGTTGACCGAAGGGGGACTCTCCGGTCACCTTATCGAGGCCCTGCCTTGAATTCCGACCCGGGAGCACGATGAACGCCTATCTCGAGACCTACGGCTGCCAGATGAACCTGAACGAGTCGGATGTCCTCGGCCGGCGGCTCGCCGAGGCCGGTTACTCGCTGGTGGCGCGCCCCGAGGAGGCGGAACTTGTCCTGCTCAACACCTGCAGCATCCGCGAACATGCCGAGGACAAGGTGATGAGCCGCCTCGGGGTGCTCCGCCGGCTCAAGGACGAGGGAAGCTGCCGGGTGCTCGGCGTGACCGGGTGCATGGCCCAGAGGCTGGGGGGCGAGTTCCTCGCCCGCGCCCCCTTCCTGGACCTTGTCGTCGGATCGGGGGCCTACCCGCGCTTCCTCGACACCCTGGAGACCCTGCTGCGCACCGGGCGCCCCCAGGTGGATGTCGGCTACGCCCGCGACTTCCAGATCGAGGACCGGCCGCAACTCGAGCCGGGGGAGATCAGGACCTTCCTGACCATCATCCGCGGCTGCAACAACGCCTGCCACTACTGCATCGTCCCCTTCACCCGGGGAGCGGAGCGCTCCAAGCCCATCGGGCAGATCCTGAGCGAGGCGGCGTGGTGCGTCGAGCAGGGGGTGAGGGACATCACCCTCCTCGGCCAGAATGTGAATCACTACCGGGACGGGGAGTTCGGCCTTGCCGAATGCCTGCGGCTGACGGCCCGCGTTCCGGGCCTACTGCGCGTGCGCTACACCACTTCGCACCCCGGCTACATGACGGAGGATGTGCTCCTGGCCATGGCCGAGGAGGAGCGGGTGATGCCCCAGCTCCACCTGCCGCTTCAGTCCGGGAGCGACCGGGTACTCGCCGCGATGAATCGCGAGTACACTGTCGCGAAGTACCTGGCCCTGGTCGCGCGGGCAAGGGAGCTGGTGCCGGGCATCGCCCTGTCCACGGACATCATCGTGGGGTATCCGGGCGAGACGGAGGAGGACTTCGAGGCCACCCTGCGATGCATGGAGGCGACCCGCTTCGACTCCGCATTCATGTTCAAGTACTC
>CAZWKH010000301.1:0-2754 GCA_964633885.1 uncultured bacterium
CAGCCCCTCCGAGTCCACCGGCACCCCCACCAGCCGGGCTCCATAGCCCCGGAAGAGCTCCAGGGCGCCGTAGTAGCTCGGTTCCTCCACCAGCACGGTGTCGCCCGGACGCAGGAAGGCGCGCGCGATCAGATCCAGGGCCTGCTGGGACCCGTTCACCACCAGCAGCTCGTCATCGCCCAGGCGCAGCCCCCCTCGCTCCCCCAGGTAGCCGCGCAGGAACCGCACGAAGGAGGCCTGGCCCTCCGGTGGACCGTAACCGAGAAGCGCGCTTCCTTCGTCGCGCAGGACCGCGTCGACGGCCTGGCGGAAGGAATCCGTGGGGAAGAGAGCCGGGTCGGGCACCCCGCCGGCGAAGGAGATGACCTCGCGGCCGGCGGCGATGACGGCCGCCTCGGACACCACCCCGTCCTCGACCGGCGGGTCGAAACCCGCGAAATGGTCCTGCCAGCGGAACTCGCCGTTCTCCCGGCGCGCGGGCCCCAGATCCGCCAGGGCCAGGCCCATGGCCACGAAGGTGCCCCGGCCCACATGGCCGGTGAGCACCCCGTCCTCGCGGAGCGCCTCGTAGGCGGCGGTGACGGTGCCGCGGTGGACGCCCAACTCGCCGGCGAGCCGGCGGGTCGGGGGGAGCCGGTCCCCAGGGCGCAGCAGACCGAGACGGATCCGGCGCAGGATCTCGCCCTTCAGGTTCTCGACGAGGGATCCGGGAGCGTGGCGGTCGATTTGGATCATGGGCTCTCGCGGCTGGTAGATTGGTCCATCGATCTGACCAATTCATAGGCTAACACCCGGCCTAGGTGCGTTCAAGGCAGAATATTGGCCCTCTTCTAGTCCAATAATGGACCAATCTGGTCTAGGGCAGGCGCAGGACCTTGACGCTTTCGGTCCGGTCCCCCGCGCTCAGCCGCAGGAAGTAGAGCCCGGCGGCGGCGGTCCCGCCCCCCAGGTTCTTCCCGTCCCAACCGGCGCGGTGCTCCCCAATCCCCATCTCCCCGTCCAGCAGGACGGCCACCTGGCGCCCCTGGATGTCGAAGACGCTGAGGCGCACATGGGACGGGCGGGCCAGAGCGAAGCCGGCCTCGAGCCCGCCGCGGAAGGGATTGGCTCCGGTCACCCGCAGCGGGGCGGCCGCCGGCGCCGCGCCCGGCTCCACCGCCGTGGTCGCGGGGAAGAAACCGATCGCGGTGAGAGCGGTCCCGATCTCGGGATTGGCCATGAAGAGGTCCCAGAGGAGCCCGCTGCGGGCGTTCTCGATCATCCCCACGATCGGAAGCTGGTCGATGGCGATGATGGTCGGGGAAAACCAGTTCAGCCCGGGGTGGAAGGCGTCGCGGAATCCGAAGGCGGTCCAGAGCCGGTCCCCGTAGACCTCGTAGAAATGCCGCAGCGCGAGCCGCGACTCCACCGGGGCGTAGGGCATGGACGAGAGAGCGGCGGTGGGCGTGATGGTGCCGTTGTCGTTGGAGTAGGGCGCGTGGGCCGCGTAGCCCCAGGGATTGGAGCTGGCGGTGAGGCCCCAGCAGTTCGGCCCATAGCCGGTGAACCCGCCGGGGTTGAGGATGCAGTACGCGCGGTTCACCAGGGTGTGGGCGCGGTTGTGCAGGAAGTAATCCGCGTAGATGTCGCGGCGGCCTCGGGGGTCGAACCCCAGAAAGGTGTAGTGGGCGAAGAAGAGCGAGCCTCCCCAGTCGGGGCCCACGGCCAGGGTGTAGCCCAGGAAGGTGCCGCCGTTGACCATGGCGCCGCCGCGCGCCCAGCCGTCGTGGTAGAGGTTGGCCGGCACCGGGTGCGTGGGCGAGGCGATGGCCAGCAGGTAGGTGATCATCGCCTCATGCCAGCCCTGCAGCGCGATGCTCTCGGTGAATCCCCAGGTGGGCGACTTGCTCCAGTAGAGGACATTGGTGCCCACGGGGCGGAAGGCGTCCCACTCCACCGCTTCCCAGAGGGCGGTGCAGCGCGAGCGCAGCAGCGTCTCCTCGGGGTCGTCCCCGTCGAAGTAGACCCGCGCCGCCAGCAGCGCCTCCATGAGATAGGAGGTCTCCACGAGGTCGCGGGAGTCGTCGGTGGGGCCGTTGAAGGGCACGACCGCGCCCGTCGTTCCGTTGATCCAGTGGGGGAACGCGCCGAGGAACGGCGGCACCTGGGTGCTCAGGAACTCGGTGATCGTCAACAGCCGCTCCACCACCTCCGCGCGGGTGACGAACCCCCGCTCCACCGCGGCGATGGCGGCGAAGATCCCGAACCCGGTGCCGCCGGTGGCGCAGACATCCCCGCTGTTGAGGGCCTCGCGGGCGAGGCCGGAGACGGGGTGGGCGTGGTTCCAGAAGAAGCGGAACGATGCCTCCTGGACCATGTCCATGCGGTCCTGGTCGTCCATGGGGCTGGTGGTCGCGCCGATCGAATCACCCAGGGTGGTGTTGAAGCTGAAATCGGCGGCGGTCACCCTGTACTCCCCGGCGATGCCGGCCGCGCCGCGCCAGTCCACGAACGCGCCGTCCTCGGCGGGGGCCGCGCCGATGCGCTGCCAGACCTCTCCTTCGCGCCGCTCGATCCACACCGACTCGATGTCGGGGTCGGGGGGGACATCCCAGGCCAGATCCACATGCCGCTCCCAGCCGCGGGCGGTCAGGCCGGAGGGCGGCGGCGGCGGGACGGTGTCGGCAGCGGCGTAGCGGAACTCATCCAGGAGAAGCGTGCGGTTGATGCCGCTGGCCCCCGCGGGGTTCTTCCCGAAGAAGAGGGTCTTGACCG
>CAZWKH010000302.1:0-2749 GCA_964633885.1 uncultured bacterium
GGCGGGCTGCACTTCACGCAGGCGGAAAAGGGGCTGATCTTCGCCCTCTGGGCGGCCGTGCAGGCGGGGGTGCCGGTGTTCTCGGGGGGGTTCGCCGACCGCTACGGCTACAAGCGCACGATCGCCGTCTCCGTCGCCATCACCATGACCGGCTACATCCTGATGGGGACACAGCGGGAGTTCTGGCCCTTCACCTTCGGATGCCTCGTCCTGGCCTTCGGAACCGCGATCTTCAAGCCCGGGCTCCAGGGGACGCTGGTGCGCCAGCTCAACAAGGACAACTCGTCCATGGGCTGGGGCATCTTCTACATGCTGGTGAACATCGGCGGGTTCCTCGGGCCGCCCCTCGCCCACTTCCTCCACGGCATCTCCTGGCCGGCGGTGTTCTTCGGTTGCGCGGCAATCGCGTCCCTCAACTTCCTGATGCTCTTCACCTACCGTAGCGTGCCCTCGGGGGCCGACCTCACCGAGAGCTGGCTCAAGGTGGCCGGCAGGACCTTCCGGAACCTCTTCCAGACCCGCCTCCTCGCGTTCATCGGCATCATGTCGGGCTTCTGGCTGATGTTCATGCAGCTCTTCGACATGCTGCCGAACTTCATCGTGGACTGGGTGGACTCCTCGGCGATCGTCCGCACCTTCCACCTGCCCGCGATGTTCACGACGGAGACGCCGCGCGGCACCATGATCGCCCAGGAATGGATGATCAACGCCAACGCCGGGCTCATCGTTCTGGCCGTGGTCTGGGTCTCGTGGCTCGTCTCCCGGATGCGGCGGGTGACCTCCATCTTCATCGGGATCACCATCGCCTCCGTCGGTCTCGCCCTCGCCGGGTTCACCATGTCGGGCTGGCTCTGCATCCTGGGTATCCTCTGCTTCTCGACCGGGGAAATGCTCTCCTCGCCCAAGATGAACGACTACCTCGGGGTGATCGCCCCCGAGGGCAAGAAAGCCCTCTACATGGGCTACGCGAACATGCCCTTCGCCATCGGCTGGATCATCGGCTCGCTCATGGGCGGCCAGATCTACGAACGCATGGGGGACAAGGCGAACCTCGCCCTCCGGTTCCTCGGCGAGAGGGGGCACGATGTGGCGGGGGTGGAACGGACGGAGGCGATGGCGAAGCTCCAGGAGGTCATGAGCCTGGACCCCAACGCGGCCACGCGGCTCCTCTGGGAGACCTACGATCCGTACCGGCTCTGGTATCCCTTTGCCGCCCTCGGCCTTCTCTCCGCGGTGGGAATCTTCTTCTACGCCCGGTGGGCCCGTAAGTACGAGGCACCCGACATCTAACAGAGGGGACGACGATGCGAGCTGTCCGCATGCCTGGCCTGGGTTGGCTTGTTCTGACGGGATTGCTGGCGGCGCAGGGCGCAGAGGCGCAGATCGAGCGCGACCGGCCGGATCCGCCCGGCGCGCCGCCTCCGGCCACCGCCTTCGCCCGCCTGGACGCAGCGGGCGCGGCCGCCGATCACCCCGGCGCGGACTGGCTCATCGTCCTCGAATCCTCCGTAAACCGCATCACCGCGGACGGCGTCGCCTATGTCGATCTCTACCAGCTCACCAAGATCCTCACCGAGGAGGGCGCGACGGCGCGGTCCGCGCTCGAGTGGGGATACGATCCCCGGAGCAGCTTCGTGGAGGTCGCCGAGGTCAACCTGCTCCGCGACGGCGTCCGCATCCCCGTGCCCGTGTCGCAGGTGAAGGACCTCCCCGCTCCCCAGAACGCCATCTACTGGAGCGACCGGATCAAGGTGCTCCAGCTCCCCCGTCTCAAGCCCGGGGATGGGGTGGAGGTCCTCTCCATGCGCAAGGGCTACAACTACGCGCTGCTGGCCGGAGAGGCGGCCGGGACCGGCGGGGGGCCGGCCCCCGGGACCGCGGACGCCCCGCTCTCGCCCAGGTACGGAGACGCGTGGGAGCGCATCCGGACCGGCGAGGACACCCGGTATATCCCCCCCATGGCCGGCGAGTACTTCGACATCGTGCTGATGCAGGCGGAAGTGCCCATCGTCGAGAAGAGCTACACGCTCGTGCTCCCCGCGGCCAAACGGCTCCAGAGCCGGGAGTTCAACGGGCCCATCTACACCCGCAGCACCTACGACCCCGACAGCACGACAACGACCTGGTGGGTGGAGGACATGCCAGCCCGGCCGGCGGAGCCGCGTCAGCCCGACGAGCCCGACCTCTCGCCCAAGGTGGTGATGACCACCGCGCCCGACTGGGAGGCGAAATCGAAGTGGTTCTTCGATGTGAACCGCAATCAGTTCGAGGTCACCGACGAGATCCGCGCCCATGTGGACCGGGTGCTGGCGGCGGCGGGGCTGAGCCGGAAGAGCGAGCCCATGAAGATCGCCAAGGCGCTCAACCACTGGGTGGCCCAGAACATCCGCTACAGCGGACAGACCATGGGCGAGGGCGAGGGCTTCACCCTGCATCCTTCCGACATGCTCATGGAGTACCGGAGCGGCGTGTGCAAGGACATCGCCTCCATGAGCATCACGCTCCTCCGCGCGGCGGGGCTCGACACCTACCCCGCCATGACCATGGCCGGAAGCCGCATCGAGGACATTCCCGCCGACCAGTTCAACCACTGCGTGGTGGCCTGGGAGAAGTCCCCCGGCGAGTTCGTGATGCTCGACCCGACCTGGGTCCCCTTCAACAACGACATCTGGTCGAAGCTCGAGACTGAACAGCAATACCTGATCGGCCATCCCAACGGGGTGGACCTCAAGGAGATCCGCTACAGCCC
>CAZWKH010000303.1:0-2729 GCA_964633885.1 uncultured bacterium
GGGGATCGGTGAAGTTCCTCCTCGGGGGGCCCGGGGTGGGCTACCTCTATGTCCGGCCCGGGTTGACGGCGGCGCTCCGCCCTCGGTTGACCGGGTGGATGGCCCACGAACGCCCCTTCGCGTTCGAGAGCGACGCGCAGCGGCTGCGTCCGGAGGGATCCTGGCGCTTCCTCGGCGGCACCCCGCATGTCCCCGCGCTCTACGCGGCGCGGGTGGGTTACGGCATCCTGCGGGCGATCGGGGTGCCCGCGATCCGCGAACGCTCCCTCGCGCTCACCGGGCGGCTCATCTCCTCGGCGCGGGAGCGCGGCTGGCGCGTGGTGACGCCGCTGGATGATGCCCGCCGGGGCGGCTCGGTCACGCTGGACCTGCCGGGCGCGGACGCCCTCGTGAAGAGGCTGGAGGCGCGCGAGATCCTCGTGGACGCGCGACCGCGGGCGGGGTTGCGGGTGGGGCCGCATGTCTACACCACCGAAGCGGAGATCGATCGCTTCGTCGCGGCGACGGCCGATCTGGTGGGGCGCTGATCATGCCGAGGCTCATCGACATCTCCCCGCCCTTGACCGCACGGACCGCGGTGTGGCCGGGGGACACCGACTACCTGCTCTCCTGGGCGATGCGCATGGAGCGCGGCGACTCGTCCAATGTCGCGTCGATCGTCTCGACGCCCCATCTGGGCGCGCATGCCGACGGCCCGCTGCACTTCTCGGTGTCCGGCGACGCGATCGGAGCCGTCGACCTGTCGCCCTACCTGGGCCCCTGCCGGGTCGTCGACCTCACCGGCGCGCGGGTGGTGGACGAGGACGCGCTCTTCGGGGTGGAGCTTTCGGGCGCCGAGCGGCTGCTGTTCAAGACCGGGACCTTTCCCGACTTCGAGAGCTGGAACACGGATTTCGCCTGGATCGACGCCGGCCTGGCTCGGAGGCTGGGCCGCATGGGGGTGAAGCTGGTGGGGATCGACACCCCTTCGGTGGATGCCTACGAGTCCAAGGAGCTTCCCACGCACCACGCGCTTCTGGAGACGGGGGTGCGCAATCTCGAGGGATTGGACCTGTCGCAGGCGGAGGCGGGGGAGTACGAGCTCATCGCGCTTCCGCTGCGGCTCATGGGGGCGGACAGCTCGCCGGTGCGGGCGGTGCTGAGGACGAGGGATTGACTGCGTCCCCCGGGCGCAGTGATCACCCGGGTGACCAGGGAAGGAAGCAGGCGTGGCGAAGAAGAAGGTGACGAAGGCGTCGGGGAGCAAGACCGGCACGCGTGCGGGGGCCGGGCCCGCCAAGGCCGCGGCGCCCAGGCGCGGTGCCGCCGCCCCCGGCTCGGCGATCAAGGACACGGTCTCGCTGCTCAAGGGGGAGGCGCGCCAGATCGAGCGCAACATCGTGGCCCGGAAGAAGCCTTCGTTGCGGCTTCCGCTGCGCGCCCTGGCCAATGTGAAGTACTCGGTGCAACGCGGTTACTTCGAGATGAAGGGGAAGTCCAAGGAGCGCACCCTCACCGTCAACACGGTGAAGACCTTCGCCCAGACCCTGCGCATGATGGCGCTGTCCAAAGAGTTGGTGGAGCAGGACGACATCGCCTCCAAGCGGGAGGCCTACTATGTGAGCAAGAACTGGGACGACGCGCGGTTCCTGGAGCAGCCCGAGTCGGACACGGTCATGGAGGACCTGGAGGCGCTCTTCTCGGTGAACCGCGAGCAGTTGGGGTTCATCCCGGAGGAGAAGGGAGGGGATGTCGCCGGCCAGCTCGTGGTGCTCGATCGGGACCGCGACACCGGGACGGTTCTGCGCATCGACTGCACGAAGTTCGGGAGCGGCGCCTACTCGATTCCGATCTCGGTGGAGCATCTGGGCTTCGAGACCAAGGCAAGCTTCATCCTGGTCATCGAGACCTCGGCCATGTTCCAGCGGTTGGTGAAGCACAACTACTGGCGCGAGGCCAACTGCATCCTGGTGTCGATGGGCGGGGTGCCCACCCGCGCCTGCCGCCGGTTCATTCGCCGCCTCGCCGACGAGAAGAGGATCCCGGTCTACGTGTTCGTGGACGGCGACCCCTACGGGTTCATGAACATCTACCGCACCCTGAAGGTGGGCTCCGGGAACGCCGCCCACCTGAACGAGTTCTTCTGCGTGCCCCAGGCGCGGTTCCTGGGGGTGACCCCGCAGGACATCACCGACTACGAGCTGCCGACGCACCCGCTGACCGAAGTGGATGTCAAGCGCGCGCGGGACGCGATCAAGAACGATCCCTTCGTGCAGCACCACCGCGAGTGGCAGCGGGCCCTGGAGCAGTTAATCCGCATGGAGGTGCGCGCCGAGCAGCAGGTCTTCGCAGAAGCCATGCAGCACGGCGTGCAGTTCCTCGCGGGCAAGGCCGAGGCGCTCATGGGCGTGGCTGCGTTCCAGCACCTGCAGCTCGGCCGGCGCGAGGTGGCCGTCGGCCAGCACCGTGAGGGCCACGATGCGCGCCGCGGCCTGCGGGCTGTTGCGGGGGTAGTGGCGCATCACGACAGCTCCGAGGCGGTGACACGGTGGGCCGCGGGCAGCGCGCGCTGGCCGCAGGCGCGACCGCGGCCCAGAACGGCAGCTGCGAGACCGGCCACGCGTGGGCTGGCCCTGCAACAGCCAGTGGTCCCACTCGGCTCGCGCCTGCTGGATGCCGTCCTCGCTATAGATGTTCTTCTTGAGCGTTCCGCTGGCCCGCGCCGCCCCCCGGCAATGGCTGGGCCGCAT
>CAZWKH010000304.1:0-2691 GCA_964633885.1 uncultured bacterium
CGCAATCTGCGCGAGCATCCCGGCGGCGTGGCCAGGCTGGTCCTGGCCAAGGCGGTGCTCTGCTGGTTCCACACGCGCCCAGAGCGCAACATGTTCCTCCCCACGCCGCGCAGCTTCGCGGTGAACGGTCCGCTGCTCGCTCTGGGGCTGGCGGGGGTCGTCCTCCTGCGCCGCCGCCGGGCGCCGCATCTCTGGATCCCCCTGGGGACCATCGCCTTCCTGGTCGGGATGCACCTTGCCTCGGTGGCCACCATCCGTTACAACCTGCCTTCCATGCCCTTCGTGATCCTCCTCGCCGCCGCGGCCGGCGACCGCATCCTGGCTGCGCTGCTTCCGGGCCGGAGGAAGACTCCTGTGGGATCGGAGGCGGCGCGGTGAAGGTGTGCATGGTCTCGCTCCAGGGGCTCCCGTACTACGCGCGGGTGGACACTTCGCCGCGGGGGGGCGCCGAGGCACAGGCGGCCTTCCTGGCGGAGTCCCTGGCCACGCGGGGGCACAGCGTCTCGGTGGTGGTCTCCGATTACGAGCCCGCCATGCCCCTCCTGCCGGCTGCCGGGCGGGTCACCCTCATCAACGCCTACCGGCGCCTGGACGGAGTGCCGGGTCTGCGCTTCATCTATCCGCGGTGGGTCGGGGTCCACCGGGCGCTCCGCAAGGCGGACGCCGATGTCTACTTCCAGATGTGCGAGGGGGCGGTGACGGGGCAGACGGCCTACTTCTGCGGCCGGTCGGAGCGCGGGTTCGTGTTCGCCACCGCCAGCGACAGCGATGTGGATCCCCGCCGCCTGCGGCTCAATCGGCGGGACCGCGTCGTCTACGAGTACGGCATCCGGCGCGCCGACCGGCGGATCACCCAGCACCGCGGCCAGGCGGAGGCGCTGCGGCGCAACTACGGCCTGGAGTCCACCGCCATCGCCATGGCCACGCGGATCCCCGCCGAGGTGCTGGAGCCCGACCCGCGCCCCATCGTCCTGTGGCTGGGCACCCTGCGCAGCATCAAGAGGCCGGAGCGCTACCTGGCTCTCGCGAGCCGTTTCCCCGAGGCCCGCTTCGTCATGGTGGGGGGGCGCGTTCCCACCGACGGCGCGGTCTACGACCGCGCGCAGGCCGAGGCGGCAACCCTCCCGAACGTGGACTTCCGCGGCCCGGTGGCGGATGTGGAACCGCTCCTCGCGCGGGCCTGGGTGCTCCTCAATACCTCCGACACCGAGGGGTTTCCGACGACCTTCCTCGAAGCCTGGGCCCATGGCGTGCCCACGGTTTCCATCTTCGACCCGGGCGGTCTGGTGCGCGAGCAGGGGATCGGGGCCCTGGCCGCCGACGAGGCGGGACTCCCCGATGCTCTGGGCTCCCTGCTCGGTTCCCGTGAGCGGCGCGACGCCGTGGGACGCAAGGCCCGTGAGCATGTCCTGCGCGAGCATTCCCCCGATGTGGTGGTGGAGCGCTTCGAGCGCGAGCTTCTGGCCGCGGCCCGCGCCCATGGTCGCGGCTGACCTCAGGGCCCGGTTCCGAGGAGGAGAGCGGCGCTAGGCCTCCTCCACCATCTCCCGCAAAGAAGTCTCGAAGGGGATCTCCGGCCTCCAGCGCGTGGCCTTCTCGACGGCGCGCAGGTCGGCGATCTGCTCCTCCACCTCCACCGCGCGCACCCTTGCCGGATCGGTCTCCATGCGGGCCTCGACGCCGGCCGCGGCCAGCAAGCCTTCGATGAGCGTCCAGATGGTCACCGGCTTTCCGGTGCCCAGGTTGAAGACCCGGCCGTAGAGGGAGGGATCGGCGGCGAGCAGCGCGTAGGCGCGCACCGCGTCGCGCGCGTCGATGAAGTCGCGCCGGGGGTTCAGATTGCCCACGCGCAGGACGGGTGGGGCCTCCCCGCGCCGGATCCTGGCCACCTGGGCCGCGAAGTCGGAGGGGGCCAGGCCCAGGGGAAGGCCCGGACCGATCAGGTTGAAGGGCCGGACCACGAGCACCGGCAGCCGCTCCTGGCGGTGCAGGGCGAGGGCAAAGAGCTCTGCCGCGGCCTTGCTCGCCCCATAGGCGGAGACCGGCCTAAGCGGCGTGGTCTCCACCACGGGATTGTCCTCGGGGCGGGTGTGGCCGTAGACCGCGGCCGAGGAGATGAGCAGCACCGAGGGTGGGGAGGGAAGAGCCGCCGCGCTCTGCAGGGCGTTGCGCGTTCCCTCCAGGTTCACCGCGTAGCAGCGGTCGGCGTCGTTGGAGGCGACCCCGGCGAGGTGGATGAGCAGATCCGGCGAGACGGCCTCCAGCACCGCGGCGATTTCATGGCGCCGGGTGATGTCGGCGGGGTAGTACTCGCCCTTCTCGGGGCCCCGCGGCGGGAGGTCGGTGCCTGCCAGCCGCGCCTCGGGAAAGCGCTCGGCGAGAACCGGGAAGAGATGGCGCGCGGTGAAGGAGGCGGCGCCGGTGACGAGGATGCGGTTCACGGCCGCGGAGATCCTTCGAGGAGCTCCGCGCGCATCGCGGAGAAGACCTCGGTGGCGCGCTCGTAGTCCTCCACCCGGCCGATGTCGAGCCACAGGCAGGGGGACTCGTGGACCAGCACCTTCCGCCCCGCCGCCTTGAGCCGCAGCATGAGGTCCGGCATGCCCAGCTTCTCGTTCTCGCCGATCAGCTCGATCGCGGAGGGCTCGAGGACATTGACCCCCATGCTCACCATGTAGCCGAACTCGGGAT
>CAZWKH010000305.1:0-2668 GCA_964633885.1 uncultured bacterium
GTGTGAACCGCACGGTGATCGCCCCGCTCTCTCCGTAGTCCAGCGTGAGCGGGAGCGGCGGGTCCACGATCTCGAACTCGCCGCATGTGTCGGAGACCGAGACATTCATCGTAACCTCGGAGATGTTCGTCACGGTGAAGCTGCGGTCCGCCGAGGACCCCAGGGGGACCTCGCCGAAGTCGAGTTGGCCCGTGCTCACGGCGCAGGGGAGGAAGTCCACCTCGGGGCAAGGCTGCACGCAGGGGTTGCAGGCGGAGGAAGGGCTCCCCGCGGCGAGGGTGGCCGTCTGCGACGAGGGGAGCAGCCACTCGGCCCCGCCGCAGGAGACGATCCCGGGGCCCCGAAATCCGGGGATGGGCGGACCCGTCAGCGAGAAACTGCCGCTGCCGTAGGCATAGAGGTAGAAGAACCCGGCCACCGCCTGCACGCCGTCGGGAGGAACATCGGTCGTCTGACAGACGCTCCAGACCACGCGGTTTCCGCTCCCCGACTCCGGCCAGGGCCCGCGATATCCTGCGACCGGGACCTCCAGGTCGGCGCAGAGAACCCAGCCGAACATGTCGAAACCCGCCATCAATTCCGGGTCGTAGAGAGCCTGGAAGCTTGCTTCCCGGATCCCATCGGCGGCCGGGACCCCCGTGGCGACGACATAGACGAAGTATCCGCGATCGACCAGCACATCGAGGAGGTACTCCGAACAAGGACCGGTCGGCGGAGCTTCGCAGGGGTACCTGATGGTGGCCGCGCGGGCGTGCATGACGAGCACGGGACCGCTGGGCTCAGGGAAGGCCAATCCCCACCAGGCAGGGATCAGAACCAGGGCGGCAACACACCCCACGGCAAGACGGCGGAGCGACGGTGACATGGCAGGCTCCTTCCCGGCCCCGGAGGCGGGCCGAGGGACTATTCTGCCTTCACGAACCGCACCATCCCCTGCTTGAGATCCTCGCTGGCCGGGCTGGGACCGAACCAGATCCCGAAGAGGGCGCGGGCGAAAGCGGGATCGGCGATGGGCGGGCAGGGCCGGCCCGGCATCATCACATAGAGACCCATCCCCGGCATCCAGGTGATCGCAATGGTCTGGCCGTCCTTGACCCCCGCGTCGGTAAAGTACCCGAGGAAGGCGGCCTTGTCCTTCTCCAGCTCGGGCGTCATGGACTCGGGGGGCAGGGTCTTGGCGAACCCCTCCTCGTAGGTTTCCCGGATCTTCCCGCCGTCCACATCCCGCATGAAGTGCATCTCGACCCGCTTGGCGAAATCCCCGTTGACCAGGGCGTCGAAGGGGTCTGTCCCCAGGTTCGCGCCCGCGTCCGCGTAGAGGACCCCCTCATAGACCTTGAACATGAGCTTCTTGCGCAGGCCCGAGCCGAGGGCCTTGAGCGTCACCGACTCCCCCGCCGCCGCAATAGCGACCTGCTCGGGGAACTTCTTGTCCATGCCCTTCGCCTTGAAGGTCTCCGTGCCGGCCGGCGACACGGCGAGGATCTGGGGCACCGGGCCTTGCGCCTCCACGAGCACGGCGGCCAGAAGCATCAGGGTCATGGCGACGAGCGCCACGCGGGCGAGCTGCATCGATCACCTCCATGGGTCAGGGTCGCACACCGAGCCGGATGCGGGCGTCCACCGCCACGCATCCCTTGCCCAGGGCCAGCACCTTCACGGGATTCAGGTCCATCTCCACGATCTCAGGGTGGTTTCCCACCAGGGCGGACACGCGCAGGAGCGTCTCCTCCAAGGCGGGCACATCGGCGGGGGGCGCGCCCCGGTAGCCGTCGAGGAGCGCGTAGCCGCGCACGCCGCGCACCATCTCATCGGCGTCGCGGTCCGTCAGCGGGTGGAGGCGGAAGGTCACATCCTTCATGACCTCCACCTGCACCCCGCCCAGTCCGAACGCGACCAGCGGGCCGAACTTGGGGTCCTGGGTCACCCCCACCAGCACCTCCACCCCTCCCTTGACCAGCGGATGCACGGTGAAACCGCGGGCCGCGCCCTCCAGGCCGCGGGCGCGCAGCGCCGCGCAGATCTCGCTCACCGCATGCTCGACCTCGGCTTCCGTGCGGAGATCCAGGCGGACCCCGCCCACATCGGTCTTGTGGGAGATGGTGTCGGAGGCGAGCTTCACCACCACGGGGAAACCCAGCGACCGGGCCGCGGCCACGGCCTCCTCCGGGGTGGCGGCGAAGAGCACGCGGGGAGTGCCGATGCCGTAGGCGCCCAGAACGCGGTCCACCTCGTCGGCCTGGAGCCAGCCGCCTTCGTTGCCCAGCCGCTCCCGGGCGGAGGCGAAGAGGCCCGCCGCCTCCTCGCCGCGGATGTCGTCGAAAAGGATCTCGCGCCCCGGCGCCTTCGCCATCCACTGGCCGTGGCGCACGGCGCGGCCCAGCACCCGCACCGCGCTCTCCGGGAAGGCGTAAGAGGGGATGTTTCCCTCCTTGAGCGAACGCAGCCCCTCAGGCACGCCGTGCTTGCCGAGGAAGCAGGTGAGCACCGGCTTCTCCGTCCCCTGGGAGCCGTTCACGATGCCCTGCGCCACCTCGCGGGGCTCGGTGACGATGGGCGGCACGAAGAGCGCGATGAGGGCGTCGATGCCGGGATCGTCCAGGAGCGCCCGCGCCGCCCGCTCGTAGTTGCGGGCGGTGGCGGAGGCGATCATGTCCACCGGGTTGCG
>CAZWKH010000306.1:0-2653 GCA_964633885.1 uncultured bacterium
GGGCGCTCCGTGCTCGTCTTCGTCGCGGTTCAGGATGCGGATGATCGGGGGGCGGGGGGTGGAGCGGCGTTCGTCCTGCTCGTGCTCCTGGGCGTAGGACGGATCGAAATCATCGGTCATGGCGGTTGGGTTTCCTTTTGTTTCCAGGGAGAGCCGCGCTCTGCGGCCTTCCACGGTCGAGCCGCGTCCACGCCGGCGCGATCTCCCGATCGCATCGGCCTGCCGCGGGTTGAGGGTTCACCGGGTTCCCGGCCCGCGCCTCGCTTCGAGGCGCGGCTCCGCTGCGGAGACATGCCGGCTCAGGCCGGTCTTTTCCCGGACTCTCCCCTCTCCATGGCGACCCACGCATCCACCACGCGGCGGACCGCGGCCACCTGAGACGGGGCGTCAAGGGCGGTACAGTCTATCACAACGGCATCGGGGGCGGGGCGCAAGGGCGAGGCCTCCCTCCCCTCGTCCCGGGCGTCGCGTTCCCGGATCTCCCGGAGCACGGCCTCGAAGGCGGCCTGCTCACCCTTGGCCAGCCTCTCCCGCAGGCGGCGGCGGGCCCGCTCCTCGGCCGAGGCGGTCAGAAAGATCTTGGCGTCCGCGTCGGGCAGGACGACGGTTCCGATGTCCCGGCCCTCCATGACCACCCCCCGGCTGGCGGCGAGATCCCGCTGCCACAGAACCATCTGCCGGCGCACCTCCCGGTGGACCGAGATCCGGCTCGCGGCGTCGGAAGCCTCCGGGCTGCGAATCGCCTCGGTGAGGTCCTCCCCGTCCGCGACCACCCGCAGTCCCCCCGCCGCGTCGGGGGTGAACGCGATGCCCATGCCCTGGGCGAGCCCCGCCGAGGCCTCGGCGTCGTCCACGGAGATGCCCTGCGCGAGCGCCCGCACCGCCAGCGCCCGGTACATGGCCCCGGTGTCCACGTAGAGAAGGCCCAGCGCCTCGGCCAGGGCCCGGGCGGTGGTGGTCTTGCCCACCCCGGCCGGGCCGTCGATGGCGATGCGCAGGCGAGACGGCGGGCGGGGGGTGGGGTTCATGTCGCTCATGCTAGGCCTCCAGCGCCTTCAGGTTGGAGAGGAAAAAGGGATCCGAGCTGGAGATGCCGGGCTCATCGAGAAGGGTCACGCCCTGGCGCGTGGCCAGCCCCGCCATGGCGAAGGCCATGGCCACCCGGTGATCTCCGCGGGTGAGGACCTCGCCTCCGGGAAGAGGAGCCCCACCGCTCCCATCGACGAGCCACCCGTCATCCAGGGACGTGACCCGGGCGCCGATGGCGGCGAGCCCTTGCGCGACGGTCTCCAGGCGATTCGATTCCTTGTGCCGCAGCTCTCCCGCCCCGGTGATCCGCGTCCTCCCCCGGGCCATGGCGGCCAGCACCGCGAGAGCCGGGAGCTCGTCGATGAGCCCGGGGACCTCGGCGGGGAGGATCTCCACCCCGACCAACCCGGCGGCCCGGGCTGCGACCCTCCCCCAAGGCTCCGGGCCGGTCCCCGGATCGGCGCTGGCGGCCAGCTCGACCCCCATGCGGCGCAGGACATCAAAGTGATGAATACGTGTGGGGTTGAGGCCCACTCCTTCAAGTTCCACTTCACTCCCGGGCAGGAGTCCCGCGGCCATGAGGTAGAAAGTCCCCGCCGAGGGATCCCCGGGGATGCGCAGGGAGGTCCCCGAGAGGCGCCTCGGCCCCTCGACGCAGACCTCATCGGCCCCGCGATGCACGGGGCAGCCGAAGGCGGGCAGGAGTCGCTCGGTGTGGTCCCGCGCCCCCTCTCCCCCCTGAACGCAACTTCGGCCCTCGGCCTGGATCCCGGCCAGGAGAAGCGCCGAGCGCAGCTGGGCGCTGGGCAGCTCGAGACGGTGGGAGATGCCGTGGAGCGGGCCACCGGTCAGGGTCACGGGAGCATGATCCCCCGGAGCCTCGGCCCTGGCGCCCATGCGCCGCAGCGGCGCCAGCACCCGCTCCACCGGGCGGCGGCACAGCGAGGCGTCGCCGGTGAGGACGACGCTGAAGGGCTGAGCGGCGAGAAGCCCGAGCAGGAGCCTGAGTCCCGTGCCGGAATTGCCGAGGTCGAGAGGGCGGTCCGGCGGCACCATGCGCCCCGCCCTGCCGTGGATGAGAAGCCTCCCCCCCTGCCGCTCGACCCGCGCGCCGAGGATCTCCACCGCGCGCAATGTGGCCAGGCAGTCCTCGCCCTCGTTGTGCCCCTCCAGGGAACTGGTCCCCTCGGCCAGAGCGCCCATCAGGATCGCGCGGTGGGTGATCGACTTGTCGCCGGGAAGCCGCGGCGCCCAGCGCAGGGGCGCAACGGCGGGACGGACATGCATGCAGGGACCCCTGATCTCTCGGAAGATATCGGCTAAACCGCGCGAGTGTATCGGCAGCAGCTTCCCCGCTCAAGGGGCTCGCCCGCGCCGCGCCGCGCCGGTACAATGCCGCCGGACCATCCGAGGGCGCGATCCGGCCTCACGCCGCGCATCGCTTCGGTGGGGAAGGAGAAGGACGATGGGTCAGGGCGACAGGAAAGCGGTGATCCTGGGCGGCAGCGGGTTGGTCGGGTATCAGGTCGCCCGCAAACTGGCGGGTCAGACGGGCATCCGGGAGTTGGTCATCGCGGCGCGCTTCCGCGAGGAGACGCGCCAGGCGATCGAGGGGCTGCGCGCC
>CAZWKH010000307.1:0-2651 GCA_964633885.1 uncultured bacterium
GCCTCCAGCTCCAGGGCCTCGTCGAGGCCCAGATCGAAGCCTGTGTGCACGGCCTCCAGCGTGAGACGCAGGGCGAGGGGCCCCTTCTCGAGCAGGGTTCCGGCCAGCTTGCGCACGGCCTCGGAGAGTTCCGCGGCCGGGACGACCATGTTGACCAGGCCCATCTCCCGCGCTTCCGCGGCGGAGACCATGCGGCCGGTGAGAACGAGGTCCAGCGCGCGGCCCTTGCCCACCAGCCGCGCGAGCCGTTGGGTGCCGCCGTAGCCGGGGATGATCCCGAGGTTCACCTCCGGCTGGCCGAGCTTCGCGCTCTCCGAGGCCACGCGCAGGGTGCAGGCCATGGCGATCTCGCAGCCGCCGCCCAGCGCGAAGCCGTTGACGGCGGCGATGACGGGCTTGCCGAGCTTCTCCATGTCGCGGGTGACCCGCTGGCCGCGCCGTGCCAGCTCCACCGCGCCCATGGGGTCGAGCTGCGCCAACTCCCCGATGTCCGCGCCGGCTGCGAAGGCCTTGTCCCCGGCGCCGGTCAGGACGACCACTCCGACCTCCGCGTCCTGCTTCGCCTGCGCGAAGGCCAGGCCCAGCTCGGTCACGAGCTGCAGGTTGAGGGCGTTGAGAACCTTGGGGCGGTTCAGCGTGATCGTGCGGATGCGGTCGCGGGTTTCGACGAGAAGGGTCTCGTAGGTCATGGGTGGGGCTCTCCTGTCTGGACCAGGCCTGGGGTGGGTTGCGGGGGATCGACGCGATAGTCGTAGAAGCCGATCCCCGATTTGCGTCCAAGGTACCCGGCCGCCGCCATGCGCCGGAGCAGGGTGGGCGCGGCGTACTGTGGTTGCCTGAACGCGTCGAACAGAATGTCGGCGATGGAGCAGGCCGTGTCGAGGCCCACCAGGTCGATGAGCGTGAGCGGACCCATGGGGTGGCCGGCGCCGAGCCGCATGGCGCGGTCGATGTCCTCCGCTCCGGCCACTCCCCTCTCCAGCGCGCGGACCGCGTCGAGGAGATACGGAACGAGGAGCAGGTTCACCACGAAGCCGGGGCTGTCCTGGGCGAGGATCGGCTCCTTGCCCAGCGCGCGGGCGAAGGCGACCCCGGCCTCCACCGTCTGGGGCGCGGTGCGCAGCGTGCGCACCACCTCGACGAGTTTCATCAGCGGAACCGGGTTGAAGAAGTGGAGCCCGAGGAACCGCTCGGGCCGCCGGGTGAAGGCGGCCAGCTCCGTGATCGAGAGGCTCGAGGTGTTGCTGGCCAGGATCGTCTGCGCGGGGCAGATCGCGTCGAGGGAGGCGAAGACCACGCGCTTGGCGGCCAGGCTCTCGGTGACCGCCTCCACGACCAGGTCCCGGTCGCCGAACTCCTCCAGCGCGGTGACTCCGCGGATGCGGCCGAGGGCGGCGGCGGCGTCCTCCGCCGGGAGCTTCCCCCTGGCGACCGCCGTGTCGAGGGACTTGCGGATGCGCGCGAGGCCCTTCTCGAGCAGGTCCGGGCCCGCCTCGCGGACCGCGACCTCGAACCCCGCCTGGGCCGCGACCTGGGCGATGCCGGAGCCCATCAGCCCGCACCCGACGACGCCGACCTTGCTGATGTCCATGGGCGGGGGCTCCTTGTGCTCTCGAGGCGCGGGCGGTTATCCCGAGGCCGCCGGGGGCCGCAGGGGGGGCGTCCCCCGCCCGCCGCGACCCCGGGCCCTACTTCGTGCGGATGAAGATCCAGTAGCCGATGGCGACGAACAGCGCCCCGACCAGGACCGCGGTGACCTCGGGGCCGTAGCGCTCCACCACCGGCTGGAAGAGGCCGCCCAGCGTGGGAACATGGAGGTTGGACACGCCGTGGCGCGCGGTGTCGAACGCCTGGTCCAGCCCGCCGGTCAGATCCCCTGCTCCGGCCTGCGGCTTGAGCCCCACCCGCTCCCAGGGGAAGTACCGGACGACCACCCACGCGGCCGCGACGAGCACGCCCAGCCTCACGGCGAACCGCAGGAACCAGCCGAGAAAGGGGACCCGCGGCCCGAAGCGCGGGGCGGAAACCTCAACCGGCTTCACATGGGCCGCGGGCGGCCTGGACTCCTTGCGCGAGGGCATCCCCTTCAGACGGTTCATGAACAGGAACAGGCGGTGCCACTCGCGATCGAACTCCTCGCGCTCGCGCTCGGGAGGCGCCGCGTCGGCGGCGAGGGTCGGGTAGCGGTTCATGAACTCGTTCAGGCTGCGCTGGTGGGCCAGCATCTCCTGCACCCCGCCCCCACCGTGGTGGGCGACCACCGAGAGGTCCTCGGCGATCCTGCCCTTGAGAGCCAGGAACCGGTTCTCCTCCTCTGGGGAGACCGCCCCCAGGCCGTGGCGGGTCGTCATCAGATTGCGGTACTCGACCCACTCGCGGATCAATCGGTCGAGCCGGCTCTTGTATCTCTGTTCGGCGAACATGGCCCACACCTCTCTGCAGCGCGGCGGGACCCGGCGGCCCCGGTCCCCGGAGGCGCTACCTGCGCTTGAGTCCCTTCATCTTTTCCGGATCCTGGATGCGCGTGACGACATCCACATAGTCCACGACACCCTGCTCGTAGAAGCTCAGGAGCGCGTCGTCCAGAAGCATCATCCCGTCCCGGTAGTGGGTGGCGATGGCGTTGTTGATCTGGTGGACCTTCCCCTCGC
>CAZWKH010000308.1:0-2624 GCA_964633885.1 uncultured bacterium
CGTAGCGCGCGAACTCCATCGTGAACTCGGCCTTGCCCTGGGTGACGGACCGCAGCGCCGTCGCGTAGCCGAACATCTCGGCGAGCGGGACCTCGGCCTCCACGCGGATGAACCCGGCGTCCTCGGTGGTCCCGTGGATGATGCCCCGGCGCTGCATCAGGGTGCCCATCACATCGCCCTGGAACTCGGCCGGGGTCTCCACCGCGACCTTCATCAAGGGCTCCAGGACCTGCGGCTTCGCATGGGGATAGATCTCCCGGAAGGCGCCGCGGGCGGCGGCCTGGAAAGCGTTGTCGGAGGAGTCGACCGCGTGCGACGCGCCGTCCTCCAGTACCACCCGCACCCCCACGATCGGGAAGCCCACCAGGGGGCCCTTCTCCACCATGGAGCGGAACCCCTTCTCGCAGGAGGAGATGTACTCGGTGGGGATGTTGCCTCCGGTGACCTTGTTCTCGAACTCGAACTCCCCCGATTCGGAGGGCTCGATCCAACCGATGACCTTGCCGTACTGGCCGGAGCCGCCGGTCTGCTTCTTGTGCGTGTAGTTGAAGGCTGCGCGCCGGGTGATGCTCTCCCGGTAGGCCACCTGGGGCACCCCGGTCTCCACGTCGGCACCGTACTCGCGGCGCATGCGTTCTATGTAGACGTCCAGGTGCAGCTCGCCCATGCCGGCAATGATCGTCTCGCTGGTCTCCTCGTCCACCATGGTGCGGAAGGTGGGATCCTCCTTGGTGAAGCGCTGGAGGGCCTTGGAGACGTTCGACTTGGACTTGTTGTCCTTGGGCCGGATCATGAGCTTCACCACCGGTTCCGGCACGAACATGGAGGTCATGGAGACCTCCACCGTGCCGTCGGTGAAGGTGTCGCCGGAAGCGCAGTCGATGCCGAAGAGGGCCACGATGTCGCCGGCGGCGGCCGCGTCGATGTCCTCCATGCTGGCCGCGTGCATGCGCACGATGCGGCCCGCCTTCACCTTCTTGCCGGTGCGGCTGTTGGTGATGAAGTCGCCCTTGGTGAGCGTCCCCTGGTAGACCCGGAGGTAGGTGAGCTGTCCGTAGGGGCCGTCCTCCAGCTTGAAGGCAAGGGCGATGAGGGGCTTGGCGGGATCGGCCTCCACCACGATCTGCTCCTCGTTCCGCCCGAGGTCGACCGCCGTGTTGCGCACGTCGGTAGGGTTGGGCAGGTAGTCGTTGACCGCGTCGAGGAGGAGCTGTACCCCGCGATTCTTGTAGGCCGAGCCCATGAGCACCGGACACAGGGCGAGCGCGATCACGCCCCTGCGGATCGCGGCGCGGACCTGCTCCTCCGTGGGGTGTCCCTCCAGGACGGCTTCCATGAGCTCGTCGGAGAACATGGAGACCGCGTCCAACATCTCCTCGCGGCGCGCCTTCGCCTCCGCCGCCAGGCCGGCCGGGATCTCCGCCTCGCGGAGGATCTCGCCGCTCTCACCTTCGAAGGTGATCGCCTTCATGGTGACGAGGTCCACGACCCCCCGGTGGTCCGCCTCGAGGCCGATCGGGATCTGCAGGAGAACTGCGTTGAGCCCGAGCTTGTCGCGGAGCTGCTCGGAGACGCGGACGGGGTTGGCCCCCACCCGGTCCAGCTTGTTCACGAAGGCCAGGCGCGGGACATTGTACCGGCGCATCTGCCGGTCCACGGTGATCGACTGCGACTGCACGCCGGCGACGCCGCACAGGACGAGGACGGCGCCGTCCAGCACGCGCAGGGAGCGTTCCACCTCGATGGTGAAGTCCACATGCCCCGGGGTGTCGATGATGTTGATGTGGTGGCCGTCCCACTCGCAGTGGGTGGCCGCCGAGGTGATCGTGATCCCCCGCTCCCGCTCCAGCTCCATGTGGTCCATGGTCGCGCCGACGCCGTCCTTCCCCTTGACCTCGTGGATCGCGTGGATCCGCCGGGTATAGAAGAGGATGCGCTCTGTCAGGGTGGTCTTCCCCGAGTCGATGTGGGCGCTGATGCCGATATTGCGTACTTTGGAAAGGTCCTTGAACATCGGGTTCCTCGAGCGGGCGTAGTTCGCCCCGCAGGGGGCCTACGGGAGCCGGCGGCGCCCGCCGCCGGATACAGGAAAAGTGTCTTACAAAATGAGTCGCGGGAGTCTACCAGATCGCCGCGGGGATTCAACCGCAATTCTGGGGGGCGTTTGCGGCGGCGATTCCCGCGGCGCTCCCGGCGGGTTGCCGCGCCGCTTCGGGCGGCTAGAACGGGATCGGCGTGAAGCCGGGGTAGTAGTGGTTGAAGATGGCGGAGAGCAGGAAGATGTCCACGATCACATGGACGAGCAGCACATAGATCAGGTTGTCCGACTCCTCGAACATGGTTCCCTGGGTGAGAGCGAAGAGATAGACCAGCACCGGGCCGATCCCGGTGAAGGCCATGTCGGTGAGGACGGAGGCGTAGATGACGGCCTGGGCGGCGTTGGCGGCCCGGAAGGGGAAGACGCTGCGCAGCACCGAGAAGACGGTGTTCACGAAGAAGAGCTCGTCCCAGATCCCCACGCAGTTGATGCCGATGAAGAGCCGCCAGGAAGCCTCCGCGTCGGGCTGCGGGGGCAGGTACCAGTTGCCGGGCACCCAGGGATTTAGGACCTTGAAGTAGAGCTC
>CAZWKH010000309.1:0-2591 GCA_964633885.1 uncultured bacterium
GCGGACTGCCCGGCACCGCACCGGCCTCCGAGCGGGCCGCCTGACCCGGCGACGGGCCGGGCTGCGAAGGCACGATCAGGGCGCCCTCCTCCCGAGAGGCCAGCGCGCGCAACTATCCAGCATAGAAGTTGTTGGCCCTGGGGCATCGTGCTAGCCTACCCGCGGCACGAGCCGGTGCCCGGCGGGATGGGGATGCCATGGGGGGCCTTTTCCGTTCCGCGCATCACGGCGGATGGCAGCCCCCCTCGGATGAGTCGCCCTCGACCATGACCCTGTGGACCCCCGGCACGCGCCTCCACCCTGCAGGTCGGCCGGATCCATCGGTTGAAGTTGCTCCGCCCCCGGTTCTCCGGTCGATCCCCACGCATTCCCTGGCCATGGGCCTCCTCCTCGCCGACCTGGTCGTGGTGGTGGCCTCGTTCTGGGCCGGCCACCTCCTGCGCGACGCCGCTCTCGCCGCCGCCTGGGGCTGGCGCGTCAGCCTGGCCGCCCTCGGAGTGGCCCTCGCCGCAGTGGTCGTGTTGGGTCTCCACGGCCTCTATGAGCCGCGGGTGGCCTCGCGGGGGTGGCGCCAGCTCGGGCTCATGGCGCGGTCCTGGGTCGTCCTGCTCGGGCTCGTGATCCTCACCCTCTTCCTCATCAAGGCGGACACGCCGCTCCGGTCGCGCCTCGCGCTTCTCTACTTCTTCCTCATCGGCGCGGCGGCCACCACGCTCCTCCGCTTGGGTCTCTGGCGTCCCTTGCTTCTGCGCCGGTTCGGTCCGGAGCTGCGCGGCGCGCGGGTGATCCTGGGGACGGGACGGCTGGCCCGTCGCGCGGCGAGCGTGGCCACGCGGCTCGACCCGGTGCTGGTCGGCTTCGTGGACGACGCCGAGACCCCGGTCACGCTGCGCGCCGGCCGGAACGACGCCCTGCCCGCGCCGATCCTGGGAGGGCTCGACGAGGTGCGCCGCCTGGCCCGCGAGCGGCGCATCTCGGAGGTGCTGGTCGCGCGGGAGGATCTCTCCCGAGGGCGCCTGGTGGAGCTGGGCCATGAATGGCTCGACGAGGGGCTGCGGGTGAGCCTGGTCTCCAGCGCCTTCGAGGTGATGGTCGCAAGGGCCTCGGGGGGGCTCCTCGGCGGTGTGCCGCTGGCGGAGCTGAAGCGATCGCCCCAGCGGGGATGGGGGCTCAAGTTCAAGCGCATCTTCGATGTGAGCGCCGTGCTGCTGGGAGGGGTTCCTCTTCTGCCGCTCCTGGGCCTGGTGGCCCTGGCCATCCGCTTCACCTCCCCCGGGCCCATCCTCTACCGGCAGGAGCGGATCGGCCGCAAGGGCAGGCGGTTCCTGCTCTACAAGTTCCGCAGCATGGTGGTGGACAACGACGACGGCCTGCACCGGCGCTATGTCGAGGCCCTCATGCAGGGGGACGCGGCCTCGGTGGACGGCCACGGCCGCAAGATCTACAAATTGGCCGACGATCCGCGGGTGACCCCCCTCGGGCGGTTCCTGCGGCGGACCAGCATCGACGAGCTGCCGCAGCTCTGGAATGTCCTGGTGGGAGACATGAGCCTCGTGGGGCCCCGCCCCTGCCTGCCCTACGAGTGGGAGCTCTACGAGGACTGGCAGCGGCACCGGCTGGATGTGCTGCCCGGCATCACCGGCCTCTGGCAGGTGACCGCCCGCAGCCAGGTGACATTTGAGGAAATGGTGCTTCTGGACCTACACTACATCGCCAACTGGTCGGTTGGGCTGGATGCTGCGCTTCTCGCCCGCACGGTGCCGGTGGTTCTTTCGGGTAGCGGGGGACATTAGGGCGGCGGATCGGACGCCGGGAACATCGGAGGGTTCACATGTTGACGGTAGGAGTCATCGGCTGCGGCTACTGGGGACCGAACCTCGTTCGCAACCTGGTGGAGAATCGTCGTTGCCAGAATGTCCTGGTCTGCGACCTGGACCGCGCGCGCCTGGACTATGTCACCCAGCGCTACCCGGTGGCCGGCGCCACACCCGACTTCCATGACCTCCTGGACGACCCCGCGGTGGACGCGGTGGTCATCGCGACCCCGCTCTCGACGCATTTCCCGCTGGCGCAGCGGGCGCTGGAGAGCCGCAAGCATGTCTTCGTCGAGAAGCCCTTCGCCCATACCCCCGCCCAGGCGCGCACCCTCATCGACCTGGCCGAGGAGCAGGGCAAGGTGATCATGGTGGGGCATACCTTCGAGTACTCGCCGGCGGTGCAGAAGATCCGCGAGGTGATCCGCAGCGGGGAGCTGGGCGAGATCTACTACATCTCCTCCAGCCGGGTGAACCTGGGGCTCCACCAGAAGGATGTCTCCGTTCTGTGGGATCTCGCGCCGCACGACCTCTCGATGATCTTCTCCTGGCTCGGGGAATACCCGGTGAAGGTGGCCGCGGTGGGGCGGGACTATGTCCAGCCGGGATTGCCGGATGTCGCCTTCGTGGACCTGGTCTTCCGCTCGGGGGTGCTGGCCCATGTCCAGGTCTCCTGGCTCTCCCCCTCCAAGCTGCGGAACACCACCATCGTCGGCTCGCGCAAGATGCTGGTCTACGACGACACCGAGCACCTGGAGAAGGTGAAGATCTTCGACA
>CAZWKH010000310.1:0-2567 GCA_964633885.1 uncultured bacterium
CCATGATCTCCTGGTCGGCCTCGGAGAGGTCGAAGGGGACCCTGCCCATGTAGGCGAGCAACGCGAGGAGAACGCCGATCCCCGCCAGCACCACCGAAACGCTCACGCCGTACTCCGCCTGCGAGGCCACGATCTCCTCCATGCGGAAGGTGCCCGCCCGCAGGGCAAGCACGAAGAGCGCGCAGGCCACCACCGGCTCGACGAAGAGCAGGATCAGCATCTCGCGGCTCGCGCCCAGAAAGCTGAACGGGCTCCCGGTGGCGCTGCCGCCCAGGACCAGCGCAACGCTGGAGAGGCCGAGCAGATAGAGGAAGACGACGGCGTCTCCCGCAAAGCCGAAGGGCGCGTGTCCGGCGACGGGAAGGAGCAGCCCCGCCGAGGCCGCGGAGGCCAGGGCAAGGTAGGGCGCCAGCGAGGCGAGACTGTTGGCCCCCGAGCTCACCTCCCGCTTCCCGGCCAGCTTGGCCAGATCGATGTACCCCTGCTTGAGCGGCGGCCCCGCCCGCGACTCGAGGCGGGCCCGGACCTGCCGGCTCACCCCGTCGAAGAGCGGCGCGGCGCCCAGCAGGAGGATGGGGCCGGCCAGGGCCCAAACCAGGGCGGTCCAGCCCGGCGTTACCATGCCCCCTCCTCCCGCCCCACCGGGCTCTGCCCGGCCGCGACCCGCCGGCGCGCCATGTCGTCGCGCGACAAGGTCTCCAACTCCTTGCGCGTCCACACCCGCCGCGCGCCGGTGACGCGGTCCAGCGTCTCCACGCGCTCCGTGCAGGAGAAACAAGGATCCACGCTGCCCAGGGTGATGGGCACATCCGCCACCTGGGTACCGGGCTTGAGCATGACGGGCACCGCCTGGAGGTTCTGATAGCTCGGGGCGCGCACCCGCCACCGATCGGGCCCGTTGCGCTCGCCGGTGCGCAGGTAGTGGAACACCTCGCCGCGCGGCGCCTCCACCGCGCTCATCCCGTCACACCCGGCGGGGAGGCGTTCCGGCACGACCGCCATGATGCCGCCCTCGGGAAGCTCGCCAAGATGCTTCACACACTGGCGAAGGATCTTCACCGCCTCGAAGATCTCCCCCGCACGAACCAGCGTCCGCGCGAGAACATCCCCCCCGCCGTAGGTCACCACATCGAACTCCATGAGGTCGTAAGCCGCGTAGGGGTGGTCTTTCCGTGCGTCCAGCGCGACGCCCGTTCCCCGCACCGTCGGGCCCACCGCCCCCATCGCGCGCGCCTCCTCCACCGTGAGCACTCCCACTCCTTTGAGACGCGCGATGAGCGCGTCGTCGTCCTGGATCGCCTTGACCAGGGCGAGGGTCTCGCGCTCCAGCGTGGCGGCGACATCCAGAATCCTGGCGTGCTTCTCGCGGGGAATGTCGAAGGAAGTCCCGCCGACGAGGTTGCTCGCGAAGTGCTTGCGACTCCCGGTCAGGGTCTCGCTCAGGTCCATGATCGGCTCGCGCAGGCGCCACGACTGCATGAAGACGAAATCGAAGCCCACGATGTGGCACGCCAGACCGAGCCAGAGAAGATGGCTTTCGAGACGCTCGATCTCCAGCATGGCGGTGCGGATCACCCTGGCCCGCAGCGGCACGCTGAGCCCGGCCGCCTCCTCCACCGCCTGGCAATAGGTCGTGGAGTGCACGCACCCGCAGATGCCGCAGATCCGCTCGGCCAGGTAGATCACCTGGTTGTAGGAGAGGACGCTGTCGGCCAGCTTCTCGATCGCGCGATGGCAGAAGAACCCGCGGTAGTCCGCTCCCACGACCGTTTCGCCGTCCACGAAGAGCCGCCACTGGGACGGCTCTTCCAGCACGGGAAAGAACGGCCCCATCTGCACCACCGTGGTCCCCTCCGGGGGTCGACGGAAGTGGAAGGGCCGTCCCGCAGAGCCCTCCGGGATCTTGAAGTCGTGGGGCACATCCTTGCGCAGCGGGTGGACATCGCCGGGGAAGTCGTCGGGCAGGACCAGCCGTCGCGGCTCCGGGTGCCGGTCCGGTTCGATACCGAGCAGGTCGCGCATCTCAAGCTCCGCCCAGGAGGCGCCGGGAATGATCTCGGTGATGGACGGGATCACCGGCCGCTCGGGGTCGAGCCGGCAGCGCAGCGCGATCCTCTGATGCTCGGCGTCCCGCGCGAAGCAATGCAGCACCTCGAACCCGCACCCATCCGCCCGTCGATCCAACCCGACGCTGATGACATACCGCGCCCCGATGTCGTCGAAGAGGGTCCGGACCGCCGTGCGGACGGCACCCGGGGCCACCGTCATGTAGAGCCGCTCCGGCGAAGGGGCGTCGGCCTCGAGCAGGTGCCCGCCGAGGGCCCGCCGCATGCGCGCGATCGTCTCGTCGATGCAGGGCGTGCCGGTCTCGATCGTCGTCATGGTCGCACCTCACCCTCGCCGCAGAAGGAAGAACAGGAAGACGAGCCCCGCCGCCCCCGCGATCTGCCAGGCCAGGTAGACCTGTGGCAGCCCGGTGTGGGCGCGTCGCAGCAGGTGTCCCACGCGCCGGCCCAGGTCGAGGGTCGGGTGGAGGGCCCACCGATCGGGATTCATCGCGTGCGGCA
>CAZWKH010000311.1:0-2521 GCA_964633885.1 uncultured bacterium
CTCCCCTCTTCCATGCCGCTCTCGGCAAGCAGGCGGGAGCGAACGATGAGGCCGCCCTTACCATGGGCCGGAAGCGCCGGGATCGAAACCAGGGTCACATGGCCGGGCCGGACCACGCAGGCATCCTCGTAGAGAACCTTCGCGCCATCGCGCACGCTCAGGACATGCCACCCGGGGACCACCTCGCTGAGTGTGGCCGGGGCGGCTCCAGCGAGGGTGCCGTCCAGGAAGAGCGCGCCGCGGGGAGCGAGGCGATCCGCCTCCACCACGATCTCTCCGCCGAAGACGGGCTGCAGGGTGTCCGTCGCCACTGCGGTGGGATCGAGCCGCGCCGACCAGAGGGGGCCGGCGGCGGTCCGCACCTCCACCTTGCGCGCCCCACGGCCGACCTCGATGACCGTTCCCTCTCCCTCGCGGATGCCCTGCACGGCCTTGCCGTCCACAACCACCTGCATACCGGGGGAAAGGGCCCCGGCCAGGAAGAGCCGCTGCGCTCCGGAAGCGGCGGCGCTGGGCTGCGCTGAGGCGGTGCCCGTCCCGCGCAGCGGGAGAGGCTGAAGGCCCAGATCGGCGGCCACGATCACCGCCAGGGCGCCGAGAAGCCCGAGAGCCAGTCCCCAGAAGAAACCGCCGCGCCGGCGCCGCCCCGGATCCTGGATGTCGCGTTCCGTCTGCATGGTGCGTCCCCCCTGTCTCAGCGGTTGTCCTCGCGCAGCAGAGCCTCGACCACCGCTGCCTGCTCGGGGTCGCTGCTCAGCTCGAGGAATCGTTTCCATGCCTCCTGGGCTCCCGCGCGGTCGCCTTGCGCGCGGTAGAGCCTGCCGAGGCGGTAATGGGCGAATGCCTCCCCGGGGTTGAGCCGGAGGGACTCCAGATAGCAGCGCTCCGCGGCCTCGGCGCACCCTGCATGCTCCTCGGCCTCGCCCAGGTGCAGGAGGATGTCCGAGGAGGCCAGACCGCCGGAGAGAATCTCCCGGTAGGCGCCCCGCGCCTCGTCCCACCGCTCGAGCGCGAAGAGCGCGGTGGCCATGTCCAGACGGGCCAGCCCGTAGTCCGGGTTGATCTCCACCGCGCGGCGGAACGAAGCCAGGGCCGCCTCCGCCTCACCCCGCGCCCGCTCCAGGAGACCCATCTGGTGATGCAGGTCCGCATAGCGCGGAGCCCGCTCCAGGGCCGCGCACAGGCACTGGTGGGCCCGCTCCAGGTCTCCCGCGGCGCTCCAGTGGTAAGCCAGGGAGACATGCGGGATCGGGTTCTGCGGCCCCGCCTGCGCGGACCTCTCATAGGCCTCGAGAGCCGCGGCGTCGTCTCCGCGAAGCGCGGCGAGAAAGCCCCGCTGGTTGAGGTAGAGCCCCAGGTCCGCCCAGTGCAGGTACCCGCGCAGGGCGGAGAGCTCGGCCTGCTCCGGACGGCCCAGGCGGCCCTCGAGAGTGCTCGCCTCGAGCCAGAGCTGGTGCATGCCGGGCATCAGGGTGAGAAGCGCCGAGGGGCCCTCGCCGACGGCATCCCAGGGAGTCAGGTCGAACGCCTCCACCTCCGGATCGTTCCGGGCCTCCGCCAGGAGCGCTTCGGCCGCGACGGGGTTCTCCTTGCGCATGAGGGTGGCCCGCAGGCGCAGGAAATCGGGCCTGCGCGCCAGAGAGGGCGGCAGGGCATCGAGACGGGCCTCGGCGGCCTCGGCGCGGCCCGCGGCCAGATCGACGAAGGCCTCTACATAGGCCTTCGCTCCGGGCGAGGGATCCGCCGAGCGGGCGAGGAGCCCGCGCGCGCGCTCGATACGCCCGGAGAGGGCTTCGCACTGCGCGAGGTTCAGGGCCGCCCAGGCGTAGCGCTCGTGGAGAGCCAGGCACTGCTCGAGCTGCGACTGGGCCTCGGTGAGGCGGCCGCGCGAGAGAAGGGAGAGCCCGAGCCGGTTGCGGACATCCGGCCAGTCCGGATGGCGCTCCGCTTCGTCCTCGAAGAGGCGGATGAGATCATGGTCGAGAGTCGAGCGGCCGACAGCCTTGTGCAGGGTGCTCATTGGACCTTCCATCGCCAACCGACCTTGGAGAGTCGATCGAGCTGAAAGACGATGTCGCGTACGCCCGGGATCATGCGCAGGGAGCGCTCCAGACGCGTCGCCAGCTCGATTTGGGCGTCGCGGGTGCTCGCGGCGTCGGTGTTGCGCTCGATCACATAGGGGCAGAGGGTCCCCCGCAGGTAGATGACCCCGTTGGTGACGCTGTATTCGACCTTGGTCAGGTCCACCCAGCGTCGGACGAGCACGGCTCGGACCTGGGCTCGCATGCGGTAGTCGTCGAAAGCCACTTGTGTCCCCTCTTCGCGAATCACCTCGTTATCGGCTCCCCGGCGCCTTTGCTTGAACCCGGCCGGGTGCCCGAGCGCCCCTCAGGCTGCTAGAATCCGCGGCGTGATCCCCCGTCGCCTCCTCCTCTGCGCCTCTCTGCTCGCCTGGGGGTTGTCCGCCTGCGCCTCCCCCTCCCCCCCCGCCCCCCGGGCGGGGCCGGTCCCCGTGGACGCC
>CAZWKH010000312.1:0-2517 GCA_964633885.1 uncultured bacterium
TCGGGACGGGGCGGAAGCCGGTGGTGCAAGCCCGACGCTTTCGACTCGAGGTCAGGGTAGGGCGATCAATCTCTGCAATCTCGTGTGGTGCGCGCCCACTCGAATCTTGCCTGCAGTCTAGCACGCGCTGCCCCCCCCTTTTTCAAGTTCAAATCATGGGAGGTCCGCGTTCTCAGTCTTGACACTCACGAACGGCAATACCATGTCTTCAGTCAGAAGACAGAACCACTCCAGGTTCCGGGCGGGCAATTCTTGCGCAGGGTCTACTCTGCACTCGCCCCGCACGGCCGACGCCTCGCTCGCCGCGCCGGCACCTCAATCCACTGCGGGGCGATCCGGCTCTGCCGCGCGCCGCGCTACACGACCCCGGCGTTACGAGCCGTCCTCCGCGGAGGACACTTCCAGGTAGTCCGTGAGCGGGCGAGCCTTGGCGCCCCGGGCGGCGCGGACCAGCTCCGCGTACGGCCCCGGGAAGTCGCCGGGGGCGAGGCGGAACCTCGGTTGGCCCAGCGCATGGGTCTCCGGCGCCACCTTGCCGGCGAACCTGCCGAGGATTTCCTCGCGGATGTCCACGCGGCTCGGCAGGATCACCTCCAGAACCAGGTCCTCGTCTCCCTGCAGGGGCCGGTAGACCGCAGCGTAGTTCTTCGAGGTGCGCCAGCGGCGCAGGTGGACCGGGAGGCTGAACATGGCCACCCGGTCGGCTACCCCTTCCCAATCCTGGGTGTGGCAGCGGCCGTCCAGATCCCAGAGAAAGCGGCAGATCGAGCGCCCCAGGGTGGCCAGCTCGGGCGGGGAGTCCGCGAAGAAGCCCTCCAGCACCACCGACTTGAATTTGCCGGCGGCAAATATCTGTTCGCTCTCCATGGACATGGCCGCACCTCCGGGCTAAAGTCGCGGGCCGAGGCACCCTATCAGAGATTTGCCCTCGGCACAACGAAGGCCCCGGAGGACCCCGTGAACGACACCGCCTCCCAGGCAGCCGCGCCCCTCTCCCCGGGGGAGATGGAGTGGCGGCAGTGGCTGAACGACCTGGGAACGCAGGACCCCGCAGAATGGGTGACCCATCTCTCGCGGGAGGCGGACCGGCTCATGAGGGCGGGGGATGTCGGGGGCGCGGTGCGGCTCCTGGAGCAGTCGGTGAGCCCGGCCAGCCCGGTGTTCGACGCGCTGACCGGCCCCAAGGCACGCGAGCTGGCCGCGCGGCTCAAGCGGGCCTGGCTGGAGGCGCACCCCGAGGGAATCGCCCCCCGCGATCCCTGGGACGAGAGGTTTCGCGAGGCCCATGGGGTGCTGGAGCGCTGGATCCGCTACCGCAAGCAGCGGCGGACCGCAGCCGCGACGGCGGCCGCGCCATCCGCGGGCGCGGCGGGCGGCCCGGACGACGCAAGCGAAGCCTTCTTCCGCCAGTGGGTGCTCACGCCGCTCCGCGAGAACTTCCTGCGGGTGCTGGACGACCGCGGCCAGACCCGGCGGCAGTTCTGCGCGTCGCTGGGGATCAGCGAGGCCTATCTCTCGCAGATCCTCAACGGCCGCCGCAATCCTTCCCTGCGCAAGCTCGCCGAGATCTCGCGGGCGCTGGAGGTGGACCTGGGTCGGCTCTTCGCGGTGCGGCTGCGCGCGAGCGGGGACTCGCCCTGGTCCGCGGACGCGGCGCGGCCCGAGCCGGGGGACACCGGGAGCTGGTACCCGGGGAAGATCTCACGGCCCTACGCGGCGCTCGAGGCCCATTACCGGCTGGTGTTCTATCCCGGCCCCGACCTGCCCGGCGAGAAGATCGTGGCGCGCTCCTACCTCGTGGTGGATCCGGTGCCGGGGGAGCTCAAGTTCGACCAGCGCTATGCGCTCCAGGATGAGGCGGATGTCGTGCTGGTGGGCTCCTTCACGGGCACCACGCCGGGCGGGCGGCGGCATCGCTTCATGACCGCGGACGGGCGGACGGTGGAGGTGCCGGCGGTGGATCCCACCCAGGGTACGACGAGAACGGTGAAGGGCGAGGCGTGGCTGGTGGGGCGGGTCGCGGGGACGCTGGTGGAGTTCTAGGGGCGACTGGCCCCGTGATCACCCAAGTGAATGTCCGTGGTTCCGCATGTCGGTCGTCGCGTCACTCCTCCGGCACCTGGTTCTTGAACTGCAGCCGCACGATCGGATCCTCGCCGCCGCCCTCGGCGATCAATCGCGCGATGAAGCGCCCCACTTCATCCGCGGTCAGCCACTCGGGTCCACCCTCCGGCGCCGCGCGGGTGATGACGGATGTTTCCAAGACCACCGACCTGTAGGTCACGCCGTCCGGACGGCCTTCCGCAGCGAGCACGCGGGCGAGCATGAGCAAGCCGGATCCCGCGATCGAGACGAGCCCGGAACCGGGGACCGGGAAATGTGCCGACGCTCCGTTGACGATGACATAGATCCCGTGATGTCCGGTGAGCGACGGCGCGAACGCGCGCGCGCAGAGGAAGTGGGCGACGAGTCGCTCACGCAGCACCGCGTCCCACACCCCAAGGTCCACCTCCGCCA
>CAZWKH010000313.1:0-2515 GCA_964633885.1 uncultured bacterium
ACGGCATGACTGTTTCTCTCCTGTGCTGAGTGGTGGGGGCTAAAGACTACAAACTTTATCAGGTTATCTTCCGCCCCGCCACTGCGGCGTCGAAGGGCGGCCGGAGCACCCCGGCTTCGGTGATCCAGCCGCGGATGAGGCGGGCAGGGGTCACATCGAAGGCCGGGTTCACCGCCCCGGCCCCCTCGGGCGCATGGTCCCCCAGCACCTCTGCGGCGGAGCGCTCCTCCACAGGGATCTCGGAGCCGGTGGCGATGCCGAAGTCGAAGGTGGACAGCGGCGCCGCCACGAAGAACGGCACCCCGGCATGGGCCGCGCCCAGGGCGACGGAAAGGGTGCCGATCTTGTTCGCGGTGTCGCCGTTGCGCGCGATGCGATCCGCGCCCACTATGGCCAGGTCCACTCCTTCGCGGGAGAGCACCGAGGCCGCGGCGCCGTCCACGAGGATGCGCACCTCGATGCCCGCCCGCGAGAGCTCCCACGCCGTGAGCCGCGCCCCCTGCAGGAGAGGCCTGGTCTCGTCGGCGTAGACGAGAACGCGCCGGCCCGATCGGGCGGCGGCGACGAGGGGAGCGAGGGCGGTCCCCCACCCTCCGGTCGCGAGCCCTCCCGCGTTGCAGTGGGTGAGCGCGGTCAGGGTGTCCCCGGCCGGCAGCACTCCGAGGCCATGCTCGGCGATCCGGCGGCCCGTCTCCAGATCCTCGGCCAGGATCGCGTCGGCCTCGGCGAGAAGAGCGTCGACCAGGGGGACGCCGGAGACCGGTCCTCCCCCCGTCGCGGCGCCGCCGCCATGCCCGAGCACGGCCAGCATGCGGTCCAGCGCGTGAAAGAGGTTCACCGCGGTGGGACGGGTGCGCCGCAACCGCTCGGCCGCCGCGCCCGCGCCCCGGGCGGGCGCCTCGCCCCGCTCCTCTGCACGCAGGGCGCCCAGCGCCACGCCGTAGGCGGCCGCGATCCCGATGGCCGGGGCGCCGCGCACGGCCAGGGTCTCGATGGCCCCGGCCAGCGCTTCCACCTCGCGGCAGTCGAGCCACTCGAGCCGCCGCGGAAGGACGCGCTGGTCGATGAGGCGCACCGCACCCTCGCGCCAGCGAACCGGCTCCAGCGGGGCATCCGTGGTGTGCATGCCGTGACCTCCTGCGTGTTCAGCGCCGCGGTCGGGGTTGCGCGCCGCGCTCGGCTTCGCGGGCAGCCTGAAGGAGCCGCCTAAGGAGCCCGAGCGGAAGCCCGACCACATTGAAGTAATCGCCCTCGATGCGGTCCACCGCCAGGGAGGCCAGGCCCTGGATGCCGTAGGCGCCGGCCTTGTCCATCGCCTCGCCCGACTCCACCAGGGCCTCGAGGTCGGCCTCCTCCAGCTCGCGGAAGGACACGCGGGTCACCTCGACTCCGGAGACCGTCTCGCCGCCGCCCATGCGGGCGATGGCCACGCCGGTCACCACCTCATGCCTTCTTCCCGAGAGAAGCCGCAGCATCGCGCGCGCGTCCTCCCGATCGCGCGGCTTGCCGAGGGCCCTGCCGCCGGCCACGACGAGGGTGTCCGCGCCCACCACCCATCCCGCGTCACCCGGCGTGAGCAGGGCCAGGGCCGCCCGGACCTTGTCCACGGCGAGACGGCGCGCGGCCTCTTGCGGCTCCTCCCCGGGATGCAGCGCCTCCGAGACCTCCACCGCAAGGATGTCGAAGGCGATCCCCAACTCCCGCAAGAGCGCCGCCCGTCGCGGTGAGGCGGAGGCCAGGACGATCCGCAGTCCCTCCACGCCGAGAAGCCGCGCCCCCCAGGGTGCCCCGGCGGCGCGATCCGCCGCCGCGGTCACGCCTCCGCCTCGCGGGGCGTGTCCAGGATGAGGGTGACCGGGCCGTCGTTCTCCAGGCTCACCACCATGTGCGCGGCAAAGGTGCCGGTCTCCACGCGCGGCACTCCCAGTTCGCGCAGGAGCGCCGCCACCCGCAGGTAGAGGGCGTCGGCGATCTCCGCGGATGCCGCGCCCACGAAGGAGGGGCGCCGTCCCTTGCGCGCGTCGCCGTAGAGGGTGAACTGGCTCACCACCAGCGCCTCGCCGGCGCAGTCGAGCAGGCTCCGGTTCATTTTCCCCGCCTCGTCGGGAAAGATGCGCAGGTGGGCGCATTTCTCGGCCATCCACCGCGCCTCGGCCTCCCCGTCCCCGGGAGCCACCGCCACCAGGACGAGGAGCCCGGCCCCGATCCCGCGGGTGGGCTCCCCCTCCACCGCCACCGCAGCGCGCCGCACGCGCTGGACGACGGACCTCACTCGTCCTCTCCGGAGAAGCGGGTGCGCTCCACCGCCCGCACCCCCTTCACCCGTCGCATGGCGGAGATCACCCGTTGAAGGTGGTTCAGGTTGTTGACCTCCACCAGGAACACCCCGCGCGCGTCCCCGTCCACGGCGTGCATGGACGCGTTGCGGGTGTTGGTGCTGGTGGCGGTGATCGCGTTGGCGAGATCCGCGAGGATGCCGCGGCGGTCCTCTGCGTAGACCAGGAGCTTGACCACG
>CAZWKH010000314.1:0-2501 GCA_964633885.1 uncultured bacterium
CCGCGAGCGCAGGAGGCCATGGCGCCGGGCGAGACGGCGCTCCTGTCCATGTCGGACCACCTCGTCGATCCCGCGGCCCTGGCCGCCGTGCGGGACGCGCCGGAGGGGCGGAACCTGCTCTTGACCGATCCGCGCATCGGGGAGGTCTTCGACCTGGACGACGCGACCAAGGTGCGGGTCGAGGGCGGCCTCATCCTGGACATCGGGAAGGAGCTGGCCGGGTACAACGCGCTCGACTGCGGGATCTTCCGCATCGACGGGCGCTTCTTCGCCGCGCTTCGCGAGCGGATCGCGGAGGGGCGGGAGAGCATCTCGGACGCGGTGCAGGTGCTGGTGCGAAGCCGCGGGATGGCGGCGGTGGAGATCCCCTCCGGCGCATGCTGGCTCGATGTGGACACCCCCGAGGCCTACCGGCACGCGCTGGCGCGCCTCGCGGACTTCGACCCCGCGGGGGGGCCGGCCTAGCGGCCGGGGCGACGATGGGCAGGATCCGGCTTCTCATCAAGATCGGCTTCCTCTACCACAAGGCGGCCTTCGATCCGCTGATCGATCTTTTCCTGGCCGACGATCGCTACGATGTCCACTTCGCTCTGGACGAGGAGCGAGTGCGTCGCTTCGGCCTCTTCACCCGCCCCTTCCGGCCCGCGCTGCTGGACGAGTTGGAGCGCGGCGGCTACCGCTTCACCGACCGCAGGGACGGTTTCGATGTGGTGCTGACCGGCGACCCCCTGATCGGTGTGGAGCGCTACGGCGACGCGCTGCGCTGCTTCCTGAACCACGGCACCGGCATCAAGAGCATCCTCTACCGCCACCTGGCCAAGAACCTGGACACCCGCTACGAGATCTTCGTGGAGGGACAGTACCGGGTGGACCGCATCCTTGCCTCGGGCGCGGTGGGGAAGAGCGCAATCCACCTCGTGGGGCTCCCCAAGCTCGACCCCTTCTTCCAGGGGCGCTACGCGGACCGCGCCGCCATCCTCGCCCGGTGGGGGCTGGATCCGGCCCGGCGCACGGTGCTCTTCGCCCCCACCTACAAGCCCACCTGCATGTACGAGGTGAAGGACGCGCTCTTCGAGGCCACGCGCGAGCACAACCTCATCGTCAAGCTCCACCACTACAGCTGGATGGGGCGCTACGCGCCGCACCGCCAGCACCGGATCTTCGAGACGCGGGTGAAGAGGTTCCCGCACGCCCGGCTCCTGCCCATGGAGGAGTACACCATCGTCCCCGCCATGGCGGCGGCGGACACGCTGCTGAGCGAGGCTTCGAGCACCGTGTTCGACTTTCTCGCGCTGGGCAAGACCGGGATCGTCTACGACCTGCCCGGCGACCGGCTCACCCACAGCGACGGCCGGCCGATCCTCGAGGAGGACAACCGCGAGTTCCTCAAGGACGCCTTCGTGCATGTCGCGTCGCCCGGCGATTTGGCGGCCGGCATTGCGAAGGCGCTGGACCCCACCCCCGCGATGCGCGCCGCAGCCGACCGCGAGCGGGCCTACCGCTTCCACGGTCTGGACGGCCGGGCGAGCGAGCGGGTGAAGGCGACGATCGAGGATCTGCTGGCCGCGCGGCGGGGTTGATAACAGGTAACTCATTGTCGATCAATGTTTTGATGGTTTGATCGCGGCCGCGCCCCTCTCCTCTGGTAGACTACTCATATGTTTGGTATTGGGTGGACCGGCTGGCGGCCGGAGAGGCCGGGAGGAGGCGACCATGCGGCTCGAGCGGCTCGACGAGGCGGTCAAGGTGCGGGCCGACTTCCAGGGCGGGACCATCACCCCGCTGCTCATCAAGCGGGGGGCCCAGGAGGTCAAGGTGAAGCGGGTCACCGCGCGGTGGGAGGATCGGCGCGGCGCCCACAAGGTGCACTGCTTCTCCGTGCAGGCGGCCTCCGGGGATGTGTACCAGCTGGAGTTTCACAGCGGAGACCTGGTATGGAAGCTGAACTCGGTGATGCTGGACGGGTGATCCTCCATGTGGACCTCGACGCATTCTTCGCCTCGGTGGAGCAGCTCCGCTATCCGCACCTGCGCGGAAAGCCCGTGATCGTGGGAAACGGCGTGATCGCGTCCTGCTCCTACGAGGCGCGCCGCCGGGGCTGCTACGCGGGACAATCCCTTTCCGAAGCGCGGCGCATGTGTCCGGGCGTGGTCGTCCTGGACGGCTGCGAGTTGGTCTACCGCGCCTTCGCGGAGAGGACCTTCGCGCTCTGCGCGGAGCTCTCGCCGGCGACGGAGACCTTCCTCGACGAGGCCTTCCTCGACCTCACCGGCACCGAGCGCCTGCACGGCGATCTGTTGGAGCGCGCCGGGGCGCTCAAACGGCGGGTGCGGCAGGAGGTGGGGCTTCCCGTCACGGCGGGGCTCGGCCCGAACCGCATGCTGGCCAAGATCGCGAGCAAGTCGGTCAAGCCGGACGGGCTGCGGTGGATCCGCGCGGAGGAGGTCGAGGATGTTCTGCCGGGGCTGCCCATCGACCGCCTCCCCGGGGTGGGGCACCGC
>CAZWKH010000315.1:0-2495 GCA_964633885.1 uncultured bacterium
CACCGGATCCTCGGCGAGCCCGGCGTCCTGCGCTACTTCCCCCGACCCGAGCCGCCGCCCATGGACAAGGTCCGCGAGATGGTCGCGGCCCAGGAGCGGCACTGGGCGGAGCGGGGCTACGGCTGGTGGGTGGTCTCGCTGCGCGACGACGAGGCGCTCATCGGCTGGTGCGGACTCCAGTATCTCCCGGACACCGACGAGGTGGAGGTGGCCTTCCTGCTGGGCCCCGCGCATTGGGGCAAGGGCTACGCGGTGGAGGCGGGCACCGCCGCCCTCGAGTTCGGGTTCCGCGAGCTGGGGATGGAATCGATCGTGGCCATCGTCCACCGCGAGAACCACAAGTCGCGGCGGGCGGTGGAGAAGATGGGGATGCCCTTCACCAACGAGGCCGTCTACTTCGGCATGGAGGCCTCGCGCTTCGCCGTCGATCGCGAGGCCTTCGCGGCCCTCGGGCGCGCCGCAGGGGGGCCGGGCGCCGCCCCGGTGGCCTTCCGCGACCTCGTCACCCCGCGCCTCCTCCTGCGCCGTCTCTGCAGCGAGGACACCGAGCCCATGTTCCGCTACCGCTCCCACCCGGTGGTGGCGCGCTTCCAGGGCTGGGCGCCGGGGAACGCCCAGGCGGTGGCCGCTTTCATCCGCGAGCAGACGGCCGTCACACCCGGCGCGCCGGGGACATGGCTCCAGCTGGGCATCGTCGCGCGGGACACCGGAGAGCTTCTCGGCGATTGCGGCATCCACTTCCTTACCGGGAAGCCCCATGAGGTGGAGCTGGGCATTACCCTCGCTCCGCAGTACCAGGGCCATGGATTCGCCCTGGAGACACTCGAAGCGGTCCTGGAATACGCCTTCGACACATTGGGTAAGCGCCGGGTCTTCGGTTCGGTGGACCCCCGCAATCAGCGCTCCCTGAAGCTGCTCGAACGCGCCGGCCTGCGCCGCGAGGCCCATTTCCGCGAGAGCCTGTGGTTCAAGGGAGCCTGGGCCGACGATGTGATCTACGCTTTGCTGGCGGCCGAGTGGCGCTCGGCGCGGTCCGCGCCGGGTTATGCGAAAGGAAGGTGAGGCGGCGATGGCGGCCTATGTGATCCTGGATGTGGAGGTCACCGACCCCGCGCTCTACGAGGAGTACAAGAAGCTCTCCGGTCCCGCGCTGGCTTCCTTCGGCGGCCGGTTCCTCGCCCGCGGAGGCGCGGTCGAGGTGCTGGAGGGGGATTGGCGCCCGTCGCGGGTGGTGGTCGCGGAGTTTCCGGACGCGGCGCATGCCCGCGCCTGGTGGACATCCGAAATCTACCGGGAAGCGAAGGCCATACGCCGGAGCGCCTCCCGCGGCAGCATGATCCTGGTGGAGGGAACCTAGATGAAGACCGCGGACCTGATCGAGTACCAGGCCGGCTCGGTGGTGAGCCGTGCCCTGATCAAGAAGCCCAAGGGCACGGTCACCGCCTTCGCATTCGATGCGGGCGAGGGCCTGAGCGAGCACACCGCGCCCTTCGACGCCCTGGTCTTCGTGGTGGACGGCGAAGCCGAGATCACGGTGGCCGGGGAGACCCACCGCGTCCAGGCGGGGGAGATGGTCGAGCTGCCGGCCGGCCGCCCCCATGCGCTCAAGGCGATCCAGCGCTTCAAGATGGTGCTGGTCATGATCCGGGAGTGAAACCGATGAACCGAGTCACCCAGCTGTCTCTCGTTGCTCTCGCTCTCGCCGCCGCCGGATGCGCCGGCAGCAAGCCCTCGGTGAAGGCCCCGCCGGCTCCGGTGCCGGCGGTCCCGGCCGCCTTCGTCGATGTCCCCATGCTGCGCTCCTCGACGAGCGTGGACCCCACGACCATGAATGTGGAGATCGGGGCGGCGGCCCGCCGCGCCGAGGACTGGGTGCGCGATCCCGGCCTGGTCGTGCTCCACCTCGCCAAGGCGGTGGACACGCCCCGCCTGCGCCTCTACCGGCAGGACAACCATTACGAGGCCCCCGACTCCTCCACGGTGACCGTGCTGATGGAGGCGCTTCCGGACGATTCCATCGCCGGGATCTGGACCGAGTACCGGCTGACCCGCATGGACGACGGGAGCTGGCGCGTGATCGCCGTTCGCCGGGCTTACAAGGCCTATCGCGGTGAGGACACCGAGACCTACGGCGCGGAACCCACGCCCTAGCGGATGCACCTGAACCTCTGGTCGGTGGCGGCGCTGGTGCTCCTCCTCAACCTGCCCTTCGGCTACTGGCGGGCGGGCACCGCGAAGCTCTCGCGGTCCTGGTTCCTGGCAGTGCACCTGCCGGTGCCGCTGGTGATCGGGCTGCGCCTCGTCTCGGGTCTCGGCTTCCAATGGGCGACCTTTCCCGTCGTGGTGGGCGCGTTCTTCCTGGGGCAGTTCCTGGGGGGATGGGCCCGCCGACGGCACGCCGGACGCGCATGAGGCGCCCGTCATCGGGCTGACGCGGATGGGGCACCTGCACAACATCGCGGTGCTCGCCGGAGGCCTGCCGCCCGCCCCCCGGC
>CAZWKH010000316.1:0-2494 GCA_964633885.1 uncultured bacterium
AGGATCTTCCCGGCTGCCCCCCTCGTGGAGATCCCCTTCGCCTCCCCGGTCTTCAGCGCCTTCTACGCTCTCCCCCGGGGGCTCCCCAAAATCCACGAACATGACGGGAAGCCGGCGCAGGCTTTCGGGATATTCAACCAGGGCCGGCTCTGCGTCCTGTACTCCTACCAGTCCGACATCGGGGACGGTCTGGAGGACCCCGATGTGCACAGGGACCCGGAACCCCTTCGGGAACAGGCCATGCGCTTCGCCGTGAACCTCGTCGTGTTTGTGATGACGCATTAGGAACCGTTCATGAACGACGCCGGATATCGCCGCATCATCGAAGCGCTGGACGAGGGGCGCCGGGCCCTGGCCCGGGCCCGGCTGACGGCCGGGCTCCTGCGCTTCGTCGGGATCCTCCTGGCCACCGCGGCCGGGCTCGTGCTGTGGGCGGTGCTGCAGCGTGCGCTGCGGTTCTACAGCGTCCCCGTGGCCGCAGCGGCCTCCGCGATCGGGGCGGGGCTGGCCGTCTTCGCGCTGGTCCGCTGGCTGGTGATCCCCATGGTGCGGCTGCCCAACCGGGACGATTTCGTGGCCATGGTGGAGCGCCGCTTCCCCGAGCAGAAGAACCTCATCGTCAACGCCTATCAGCTCGGCGCGGGCCGGCCGCAGGGGCAGGCGGCAAGGTCGGGGGACCTCGTGGGGGCGCTGGTCGAGAGGGCCTCGGCGCGCATAGAAGATCTCGACCTGCGGCGCTGGCGCGACCCGGCTCCGGACCGGCCCTTCCTGTGGGCTGGGGGCGCGGCGCTGGTCGTGATGGGCCTCCTCGCCCTGGCCTCCCCGTCGCTCCTCGCCACCGCCCTGGGCCAGATCCTCCGCCCGTCTCTCGCCCAGGCCCCACCGATCACCCTCTCGGTGACGCCGGGGGATGTGGAGATCGATCGCGGCGGGGATGTGGAAATCCTGGCCAAGCTGGGGGGGAGCGGCGCCGTCCCCACCCTGCGCTTCCGCGAGCGCAACGGGACCTGGCGCAACCGCGACTTCCAGCCCCGCAGCGGCGGGACGGTGACGCGCGACGGCGGTTCCTGGTGGGCCCGGCTCGACGATGTGGACCGCAACCTGGAGTATCAGGTCGCGGGGCCGCGCGCCGAGAGCCCGGTCTACGCGGTGACCGTCCGGGAACCCCCGCGTCTGGCCGGGTTCCGCGCCTCGCTGCGCTACCCCGCCTACAGCAACCTTCCCGGAGAGACCATCACCTCCGGCACGGGGGACCTGGCCGCCCTCAAGGGCACCGAGGTGGACCTGCGCATCCTCACCAACCGCCCCTTGCCCCGCGGGTGGCTGGAGTGGCATGGGGAGGTCGGATCCACGCCGCGGCGCCTGGACCTCGCCCAGGTGGATCCCACCACCTGGAAGGCCGTCTTCACCCTCACCGAGACCTCGGTCTACTCGGTGGTGCTCGCCGCCGGGGACGGGAGCGAGCAGCTCCGGTCGCCGCGCTATCGCATCGACATGGTGCCCGACCGCGCACCCTTCCTCACGCTGCACTATCCGCAGGAGGACCACGACCTCGCCGAGGACATGATGGAGCGGGTGGTGGCCGACGCCGCGGACGACTTCGGTTTCAGCGCCTGCCTCCTCGTTCATCGGGTCGACGATGGCCCCGAGCGCGTCTCCGCCTACGCACCGTTTACGGCCGGACAGAAGGAGTTCCGCCTCGACACGCTGTGGGATCTGAGAGGGCTCGGCATGGGACCGGGCTCGGTGCTCTCCTACTACCTGGAAGTGCGCGACAACGACGGGGTGAGCGGCGCCAAGGCCGCGCGCTCGCCGGTGCGCCGCGTGCGATTCCCCACCATGGCCGAGATCTACGCCGATGTGGCGAAGGACCAGGACCGTGAGATAGGGAACCTCTCCGAGATGCGCCGCGAGCAGACGGACCTGCGCGACCGCCTGCGCAAGCTCACGGACGAGCTCAAGCAGGGCAAGGAACTGAACTGGGACCTGCGGCGCGATGTCGAGAAATCGCTGGAGCGGCAGGCGTCGTTGGAGGAGCAGCTCGCCGAGGTCGCGGAGCGGATGCAGGAGACGGTGGCCAAGGCCTCCGACCGCGCGCAGATGAACCAGGCGCTGGTGCACAAGATGGCGGAGATTAACGATCTCATCCAGAACATCGCCAGCGAGGAGCTCAAGCGCGCGTTCCAGGATCTCAACACCGCGCTCGAGAAGATGGACCGCGATGCGATCCGGCGGGCCCTCGAGAAGTTCCAGACCTCCCAGGAGGAGATGCTCAAGGGCCTGGACCGCACCGTCGAGCTGCTCAAGCAGATCAAGCGGGAGGGCGAGGTGGAGGATGTCGTCCGCCGCACCGAGGAGATCGCCCGGCTCCAGGAGGAGATCGCCCGGGAGCTCGAGAAGATGGGGGCGCGGCAGGAGCGGGACCAGGAGGAGACGGCCCCGCCGGGCGGCGAGGTGATCGTGCGTCCCTCGCTCAAGGCTGGCCGTCTGGCGA
>CAZWKH010000317.1:0-2493 GCA_964633885.1 uncultured bacterium
GACGGGGGTACGGAAGCGCAGATCCCCCTTCACGACCGTCGCTCCGGGGGGACCGTAGGTCCGGAAGGGAATGCGCAGCTCCTTGGCGAGGGGCAGGGGACCGGAGAGGCCCCGCAAGGAGCTCCGGATCTTGAGCGTGTAGCCGCGGTCGCGATCGAGGAGTGAGCGCGGTCGCAGCAGCACCATGCACTCGCGGTCCGCGAAGCGGAACGCCCAGGGCAGCTCGCCCAGCAACGCGTCGTCCGGCCGGGCGACGGCGAGCCCTGGGCCACCCTCCAGGTCCACCTCCTCGCGGACCAGGTCCGGGTCCATGGGCTGGTCGAAGAGGAGCAGGAGCGGATCGTCCGGCCGCATGAGGGAGTCGAAGGGGGCGGGGATGGACCCGACGAGGGCGGGGCGGGGGGTAGCGAACTCCCACACCACATCGCCCTTGAGCTTCGTGCCGTCGGCGGCGCGGATCCCCGAGGGGACCTTCGCGGTGAAGCGCGTGGCAAGGGGCAGCCCGCCGTTCACGACATAGGTGAGGGACCGGGTGCCGACCCAGTGGTAATAGCCCGGCGGCATGGGATCCAGATCCAGGTACTTCCGGCCCTCTTCCAGGGAGGGGTCCGCCGCGCCCATCGCCACCACCGGACGGTCGAAAATCACATCCACCGAGGCCCGGCCCTCGACGGCCCCCTCGGGGAGCCGGGCGGCCACGGTGAGTCTCGGCCCGAGCCCGTCGGGCGAGCGGCGCTTCTCCCCGCACCCCCCCACGAGCGCGGCGCAAACGAAGAGGACGGCCGCGGCGGCAGCCGTCCTCGGGATGTCGAGTCGATCGGACCGGGAAGCCGGCTTCATGGTGAACCCCCGCTCGCCCTGACGGGCCCGAGAAGACGAGTCGTCACGAAGACCCATCCTCCCCCGGGCGGGGCCGGCGCGCAAGGCCTAGGATGGCTTCAACTCCACCCAGCGCCCGTCGTTCTTCGGGTTCAGGATGCCCTGGCGCTTGATGTAGTTGCGCAGCACCTCGAGGTCCGTGTAGCCGGTGTAGTCGATGTCCTCCGCCTGGAGCGTGTCACGAAGCCTCCCCATCCCGCTGTTCCCCTCGGCGAGGTAGTTGGTCATGGCGACCTTGTAGATCCGCTCGTCGTCCACCGGCTGACCGCCGATGGTGAACTCCACGACCCGGCTGCTGTCGGGGCGAGAGAGGTCGTAGTGGACCACGCCGCCGGAGATGAAGATGCCTCCCGCGTTCCCGGACACCTTGTCCTCCATGATCGCCCGCAGGAGGGATCCCTTCATGGAGACCAGGACCATCTGGTTGCCGAAGGGAGACACGGCGAGGAGATCCCGCTCGGTGATGTCGCCCGGCGGGATGTCGGCCCGGACGCCGCCTGTGTTCTGCATGGCGAAATCGGCATTCAGTTCGACGCGGTAGGCGTCGGCGGTCACGAACCCCATGAGCGCGTTGTTGGGGGAGCCGCGCTGCAGGAGCACCTCGGCCTGGCCGATCACCTGGTCGAGCCCTTCCTCTGCCTTGCTGACCTTCTCTCCGATGACCCGGCCCACGACGGGGTCCGGCCAGAGCTGCTCCTCGAACAAGGTGATGAGCGCCCCGCGATCGGAGTGGGTCCGGTAGCCGACCAGCCGCTTGGTCCCGCGATCGATCATCAGGGTGACATGTCCGAGGCTCGAGCCGTTGCCGTAGGGTTGGAACACCACGGTGTGGGTGCGGGGATCCTGCCAGGGGGTGTCGTAGCCCTGGTGGGTGTGGGCGCCGAACATGGCGTCTACGCCCCAGGTCGTGTGGGCCAGCTCCATCGCGTTCATGCCCCAGTGGGGCAGCCCGCCCTGCGCCTCGCGCTCGAGCATCTTGCGGTACTCGTTGCTCAGCTCCGGCTTGTAGGGAAGCCCGGCGTGCACGAGGGCGAACACCAGGTCGGCCCCCTCGCCGCGGACCCGCTCCACCTCGGGACCCAGCACCTCGTGAACGGGAGCGAATTCGATGCCCTCCAGGTTCTTCCCGAAGGACATGTTGGCGGTGGACTCGGTGATGAAGCCCACCACGGCGATCTTCACATCCTCGACCTGGACGAAGAAGCTCGGATCGACCCAGTCGACCGTCTTGCCGGTCGCCGCGTCGAGGATGTTCCCCCCCAGAACCGGGAACTGTGCCATGTCGGCCAGGCGCTTCGCGTTCTCCCAGCCGAGATCGAAGTCGTGGTTGCCGAGGACGGTGGCCGTGTAGCCGATCTCGTTCATCCACTCGAAGACCGCCGTCCCCTTGGTGTTGATGCCGAGCGGCGTCCCCTGGAAGATGTCCCCCTGGTCGAAGAGGAGCACGGCGCGGCCCTCCCGGGCCGCCGCGTCCCGCACGCCCCGGATGTAGTCGGCGATGCTCGCCGCGCCGCCCAGCGGCGGCGGGAAGTTGGGGTTCAGGAAGGTCGCGTCGTCCTGGGAGAGGTGGCCGTGCACATCGCTGGTGTAGAGGACATCCACCTCGAGCAGGTC
>CAZWKH010000318.1:0-2436 GCA_964633885.1 uncultured bacterium
CAGCTGAGCTCCTTCCGCTCTCTCCCTACAGATCACGCCTCTGCCTACCCCCCGGGGCGCGAGTCAACTCGTTTTTGACCGGACGCGGCCCCAACCCTATACTCTGGCGTCTCTTGGCCTGCCTCCCGGCTCCGGGGGGTCGCGGCCACGATTCAACGGAGGCCAGCGCGTGCTCCTCGTCCAGAAATACGGCGGGACCTCGGTGGGCACCCCCGCCCGCATCCGGCGCGTCGCGGACACCATCGCCGCCCGGCAGAAGGCGGGCGACCGCATCGTGGTGGTGGTCTCCGCCATGGGACACTCCACCGATCGCCTTACCGCCCTCGCCGAGGAGGTCACCTCGCACCCGAGCCGCCGCGAGATGGACATGCTGCTCACCGCGGGGGAGCGGATCAGCATGGCGCTCCTCTCCATGGCGCTGCACGCGCGCGGCGTGCCCGCCATCTCCTTCACCGGCAGCCAGAGCGGGATCATCACCGACACCGCGCACACCCGCGCGCGGATCCTGGAGATCCGCCCGGTGCGGATCGGTCCCGAGCTGGAGCGGGGCAGGGTGGTGATCGTGGCCGGGTTCCAGGGGGTGAGCCGTGAGAAGGAGGTGACCACCCTGGGGCGCGGTGGGAGCGACACCTCCGCGGTGGCGCTGGCGGTGGGGCTTCGGACGGACCTCTGCGAGATCTACACCGATGTGCCCGGGGTCATGACCGCGGATCCGCGCGCGGTCCCGGGAGGACGGCTCCTGCCCCAGGTGTCCTGGGACACGATGCTGGAGATGGCCTGCTGCGGCGCGGGGGTGATGCACGCGCGGGCGGTGGACCTAGCCCGGCGGCGCCGGCTCCCGTTCCATGTACGCTCCGCGTTCTCGAGGAAGGAAGGCACCGTGGTGCAAGGCGATGCGATGGAGAGCGGGCCGGTGGTGGCGGCGGTCACGGGGCTCGCGCGCGTGGCGGAGGTGCGCCTCAGCGGGCTCGCCCTCTCGCCGGTGGCGCGTGCGGCCTTCTTCGAGGCGCTGGACGCGCTGTTGGAGGATCTGGCCGGACTGCACCAGTACAGCGAAGGGGATCGCGCCCATGTGGCGTTCCACATTCCCGTGATCCCTGAGGCGGAGGACATTCTGGCCCGGCTGCGGGAGCTCACCGAGCGCCACGGCGGACGCATGAGCGTGTCCATGGAGCATGCCGCGGTGTCGCTTGTGGGAACGGGGGTGCTGGACGCTCCGGCGGTGGCCGCGCGCGCGTATCGGGCCCTGGCCGAAGCCGGGGTGGCGCCGGCCTCCTTCCAGAGCGGGAACCTCTCCCTCACCTTCCTCGTCCCGCGCGAGGGTTACACCGAGGCCCAGCGCGCGCTGCACCGGGAGTTCCTGGAGAGCGCGCAGCCCGGAGACTAGGCGGTCTCCCGGATTCCACCCGGGTGGAATCCTGCAGCGCGTGGCGGGGCGAGATGCGCAGCGACGCGCGCGAAACCCTCGGCGCTACGCCGCCTCGCGCTTCCCGTTCTTCTTAAGCAGCGTCACCGGCTTCTCGCCCCCGCCGGCGGCGCCGGCGAGTGTCCCCGCGAGCTTGCCCCTGTGCAGGGTGGCCATGACCAGCCCGATCAGCACGATCGCGGTCCCCACCCACAGGAGCCCGATGAACGGCTTGGTGCTGACCTCCGCGTAGAAGTACTCCCGCGGCGCCGGAGCCACATAGAGGTTCGCCAGGGCCTGCTGCGGTTCCACATCCTCCAGCACCAGGTTCATGCCTGTGTTGCCGATGGGGGCCTCGATCAGCTCCAGCGCCTCCGCCCCGGGACGGCTGACGATCGCCGGACGGACCTCGAAGCTCTGCCCGCCTACCGTGACCCGGCTGTGGGCATAGACCGTGGTGGACCCGCCCTGGCGCTTCGGGGAGTCCACATCGAAGCCGAAGAGATCCACCTGGAACTCGCCGATCCGCGCGCTCCCGCCCCGTCCCAGCACCGCCGGCGGCGGCACCACGCCGAGCTGGGCGATCGAGCCGTCGGCGTTGAGCCCCAGGATCCTCACGCTCAGACCCTGGTCGGGGATCTCGGCAGGGGTGGACGAGGTGTGGCCGTCGGTGAAGGTGAGGAAGCTGGGCGTCAGGGTGACGGTCTGCCCGCTCACCTCGGCCTCCACCACCGCGCTCACCCGGGTCCCGGTGGAATGCTCGGCACCTTCCGGCAGCATGGGCGCCCGGAAGGGCCCCGTTTCCGTGGAGCGCAGGGTCATGGGAATCCCCAGGACCGCCTGCGGCGTATCCTTGACCAGCATGACCCGCCTCTCGATGCGGTCCACCAGCGGATCCACATCGGTGGCGATGGGCGAAATGTAGACATCGCGCGCCAGGAAGGACCGGATGGCCGGCTTCTTCATCATGCCCGCGTTCATGTCGCTGAAGAACATGGTGGGCGACAGGACATAGGCCCCGTCCGCCGTGC
>CAZWKH010000319.1:0-2423 GCA_964633885.1 uncultured bacterium
CGGAGAGAAGCCGGGGACCGGCCGCCAGGAAGGGAAGGGACCCCAGGATGAGGAGCAGGAGGAAGAGCAGGAGGCGATACGGCGGGATTCTCCGGATGTAAAGAGGAAGCAGCGCGACGGGAACCGCCTTGGTCAGGACCGAGAGGGCGAGCGCGGCGAGGGGCGTGAGCTGATGCCGGCCGAACAGCAGGGCCAGGCTGGCCAGGAGAAAGAAGAGCCCCAGGGCCTCGAGATGCGCGTTGCCCGCCGTCTCCAGGATCAACAACGGGTGCCAGAGCAGGAAGGCCGCATGGACGGTGGGCACGCCGGCCGCGCGGCACAGAGGGATCAGTGTGAGCCCCGCCAGGAGCGCGGCGGCGGAGAAGAGGACGCGGAAGTCGAGCACCGAGATGCGGTCCAGCCGGGCCATCCCGTAGAAGAGGAGCTCGGCCAGCGGAGGATAGAGTCCGGATCGCGTCGGAGCGGGGATCGGATCGGGAAAGGAAGCGCGCAGCGCGGCCAGCTCGGGATCGGCCGGGGACACCTCGTAGGGATTGAAGCCCTCCCGCGCCACGAGCCCGTCCCACCGGTAGCGGTTCACTTCCGAGGAGAGGAGCTCGGGAGACCTCCAATGGGCGGCCATGGAGGCGGCAGCGACCAGAAAGACCCACACCACCACGCGCGTGGGGGCGCCGCGCAGCCTGCGGGCGACGAAGATGCCTCCCAGGTAGGCGAGGAAGGCCGCGCCGAAGCAGGCGAGCAGGAGGGGGATCCCCTCCGCGGCCAGGGGCAGGGTCGCGATGCGCCAGTGCAGGGCGACGGTGGCGGAACCCAGCACGAAGAAGGCGAGCGACCAGAGTTGCGCCGCCCGCCGCGAGGGGTTCCGGTCTTTTGGCGTCTCCTGCATCCAGGGTCTTCCGTTATGATGCCGGCATGCAGATGCCGAAGCGACGCAGCCCGTCGGCGCGCGTGCCGCTCTGGGCGTGGGTGGTGGGTGCCGGGCTCCTGATCCGCCTGCTGATCGTTCTCGCCGTCCCCGTGTTCCCGCTGGTGGCGAACACCTGGGACTCCAACTTCTATCACCAGACCGCGAGCCACCTCGCGAGCGGGGAAGGATACATCTTCCAGGGCAAGGCCACTGCCCTCTTTCCTCCCGGCTTTCCCGCCGCGCTTGCGGTCGCGTACCGGATCGCCGGTCCGGATCCCCGGGCCGGCCAGGCGCTCAACTTCCTGGCGTCGATCGGCGTCCTGGCGGCGGCCGCGTGGCTGGCGGCGGAGACCCTCGGCCGGGTGGCCGCCCGGCGCACGGCGATGCTCTTGGCGCTGGATCCCAGCCAGATCGTCATGCCCGCCTTTCTCATGTCGGAGTCGGTCTGTGCCCTGGGGCTCGTGGCCGGACTCGCGGCGCTGGCGCGGGGTCTGGGCCGCGGTGGGGTCCTCTGGTTCCCGGCGGCCGCCGCGGCCGGGCTACTCGCCGGTTTCGCGCGGCCCCACGCCTTCCTCCTGCTCCCGGCGGCCGCGCTTGCCTGGGGTTGGGTGGCGCGGCGCCGCTGGCGGCCGGTCTGGATCGCTCTCGCCTTCCTGCTCGCGGTGGATGCGGCGGCCCTGGGACTCTGGACCGCGCGCAACCAGCGGGCGCTTGGCCACCCCGTTCCCATCTCCACCAACGGGTGGATGAACCTCCTCCTGGGCAACAACCCGAACGCGCGCGGCGGCCGGTCGGAGCCGCCCGGCGGCCTTCCCGATACGGGAGACGAGGTCCGCGACGAGGCCCTGGCGCAGGCGCGGGCCGTCGCGTACATCCAGGATCATCCCGGGCGCGTGATCGCGCTGCTCCCCGTGAAGGCGGCCAGGCTGGTCCTGCCCGCGCCGATCTCCACCTATCGCGCCGAACTGCGGGCCAAGCTCGGGCCCGCGCCGGCCGTCTCCGTTCTGGCCCTGGCCCAGGCGTTCCATCTCGCGGCCTGGGGGCTGGCGCTCGGCTTCCTGCTGCGCCGCCGCCCGCCGGTGGGCATCCTGGCTGCACATGCCGATCCGCTGCGCGGCCTCGTCGCTGTCTGTCTTGGGGTGTGGGTCCTGGGGCACCTGCCCTACTGGGGTGGGGCGCGCTATTTCCTCCCCGTGGAGGCGCTTCTCGTCCTCGCCGCCGCAGGAGGATGGACGGCGCTCGAGGCGGTGCGGCGCGCGCGGCCTTGACAGTCCCCTGGATGCTCCCTACCGTTTGACCAATGCTTCCGGAGATCCTGCGCATCGGCCCGGTCACCCTGCACTCTTTCGGTCTCATGCTCGCGGTGGGGTTTCTCCTCATCGCCTGGCTGGCGGGCAAGGAGTTCGTGCGGAGGGGCTTCTCCGCCGACACGGCCGGCTCCTGCACCCTGGGCGCGATGGTCGGCGGGGTGCTGGGAGCAAAGGGCTATTACCTCATCGAGAACTGGAGGATCCTT
>CAZWKH010000320.1:0-2397 GCA_964633885.1 uncultured bacterium
GTGGGCCAGGGCGGGCCCGGCCACCGCCCAGCGCGGGTGCGCCTCCATGGCCTGCCGGAGCGAGGGGAGGGGATCCGTCTCCACCGCCGTGTCCGCGTTGAGGACGAAGAGGAAGGGCGCCTCGGTGGCGGCCACCCCGGCGTTCACGGCTGCGGCGAAACCGCGGTTCTCCGCAAGCGCGATCAGGCGCGCCTCGGGGAACCGCGAGGCGACCATCGCCGCGCTCCCGTCGCAGGACGCGCTGTCCACCACGGTCACGGCGACCGAAGGGCAGATCGCGGCGAGGCTCTTTAGGCAGTCCTCCAGCAGAGCGCGGGTCTCGTAGGAGACCACCACCGCTTCGATCACCGGGAGGCCCCCGGCCGGCGCAGCAACGCCAGGTCCTCGCGGCGCAGGAGACCCAGCGGCCAGGCCAGCGCCGCGAAGAGGAGCGGTCCCGCCCAGTCCCCCACCCATCCCATGACCGCGTAAGAGAGCCCGTAGAGCGCGATCGCGCCCAGCGCCGTCGCGCGCAGGTCGATCCGGAAGCGCCGGTGGAGGAACCAGGCCGCCCCCACCGCCGTGATCGCCACCGCGAGCACCCCGGCCACCGCGGCTCCCCCGGTCCCGAAGCGCGGGATGAGCAGGAGATCGAGGGCGAGATTGAGCAGGAACTGCACCAGCCCCTGGACGATCCCATACTCCATCCGGTTCACGCTCGCGTAGAAGGGCACCGCGAAGAGCAGCAGCCCGACACCGAGGGGATGGGCGGCGTAGACGCGCGTCACCTCGATGCTTTCCGCATAGGCATCCCCCAGCAGCAGCGGAACCAGGGGCCGCGCGAGGACGGCGAGCAGGAGCCCGGACAGTCCCAGCGCCGCCGCGGCGACCCGCGTGCCGCGGCGCACCACGGCCTCGCGCATCGCGCCGTACTCCGGGTGGCTGAAGTAGTAGAGGAGCGGGATGCCGATCGGGGCGAGGACGAGCTGCTCGATCAAGAGCGGAATCCTGTAGCCGGCGGCAAAGATCCCCACTTCCTGGGGGCCGAGGGTGGCGCGCAGCACATAGAGGTCCACGGTGCCGATGAGCACCTGGAGCACCATGCCGATCAGGACCAGGGCTCCGAAGCGCGACTCCTCCCGGTGGAACCGCGCCTCGGGAGCGCGCAGCGCCGCGCGCAGCAGCCAGAGCACCACCGCCACCATGACCACCTGCACCATCGCGTGTGCGGCGAAGGCCGGGACAAAACCGGGCAGGACCGCCACCACTCCCACGGCGGCCAGCTTCGCCCCGAAGTTGGCTCCCATGTCGAGCCGCGGGATCGCGGCCAGCCGGCCGCCCCCGCGCACCATGCCCAGGGCGGTGGAGTAGATCGTGTAGGCGGCGGTGAAGAGGAGGAAGTAGGGCGCGGTCGCGCGCAGCTCGGAGGGGAGGCCGCGACCCGCGGCCCACAGCCCCGCGAAGACCAGCACCCCTGCGGCCAGGGCCAGCAGATTCCAGCGCAGAGCCCGCCGGAAGAGCCCCGCCCCGGCCTCTGCCCCGCGCTCCGGACGAACCGGGCCAGGGTCTCGTAGAAACCCAGCCCCGCCACCGCACCCAGGGTCATGGCCAGGGCGAGCGCGAACTGGAGCCGGCCGGCCTGTTCGGGCCCGAGAATGCGATAGAGGAGGAGGCTCGCCCCCACCGCCAGCGCTCCCGTGACCGCCTTCCACGACACGAAGCTCGCGGAGCCGGCGAGGAGGCTGCCGCGCAGGGCGCCGCGTTGCCCCCCCGCAACCTCCTTGCTAGACTGCGGCGCTTCCACCGGCATGCGCTCCCTTTCCCCGGAAGGACCGTGTCTCACGGCAACGCCTCGTCACCAGCTCCGCCGCTTCCGCGGGTCGGCCTCTACCAGACCTGGCGCGGCATCGGCGGCGGCATGGCCTACGAGACCGATCTCGAGCGGGCTCTCGCGGCCCGGTTCCCGACCGGACTGCGCAATGTCTATCCGCGGCGCGCCCTGTGGCTCCCGGGCCGCCGCTTCCGCCAGATCCTCGGCGCGCTCCCCGACCCGGGGTGGGATGTCACCGTGCGCGGCTTCCTCCCCGGCCTCGCCCTCGCCCTGCGCCGCCCGCGTGGGCGGCAGATCCTGCTCGTCCACCACCTCGACCACAGCGCGGTGCCCCACCGCTCCGTGAGCGGCGGCCTGGAATCCCTCTTCGCCCGGGCCTTGAACCGCGCGGACCGCCTCGTGGTGGTGGCCGAATACTGGAAGCGCGATCTCGCGCCGATCGCCCCGCGACTGCCCATCACCGTCATCCCGAACGGTTTCGATGTGGATGCCTACTCCGTCGCGGCGGATGCCCGCGCGGCCTTCCGCTCGCGCCATGGATTCGACCCGCGCCGGGTCATCTTCCGGGGCAAGCGGAAGGCGGCCGC
>CAZWKH010000321.1:0-2393 GCA_964633885.1 uncultured bacterium
GCAGGTGGGGCTTGCGGGTCCGCTTGTCCCTGTGCAGCGTGATCGGGATCTCGGTCACCTTGAGCCGTGCCTTGCCGGCCTTGATCATCATCTCGGAGGCGAACTCCATCCCGGTGGCGCGCAGGTGCATGCGGTCGTAGGCCTCGCGGGTGAAGGAGCGCATGCCGCAGTTCACATCGGAGACCCCGGTGCGGAAGAGGAGGTTCAGGATCGTGGTGAGCACCGGCGTGCCCAGGTAGCGGTGGAGGAACGGCATGGCCCCCGGCTCGATCCTTCCCTTGAGCCTCGTGCCCATCACCATGTCGTTGCCCCGGCGCAGGGGTTCGATGAACCGCCCGACATCGGTCCAGTCGTAGGAATCGTCCGAGTCGCCCATGACCATGTACTTGCCTTGCGCGGCGGCGAAGCCGGCGAGGTAGGCGTTGCCGTAGCCCTTGAGGGGCTGGTGCACGACGCGGGCGCCGTAGGACTCGGCGATCTCCACCGAGCGGTCGGTGGACCCGTTGTCGGCCACCACCATCTCGGCATCCAGGCCGAGCTTCTGGATGGTGTCGCGGGCCTTGCCGAGGCAGATACCCAGGGTCTCCTCTTCGTTCAGGCAGGGCATCACCAGGGAGATCTCAGGCAAGGGCGGGCTCCTTCCGCTCGGGGGCCGGGACAGGGCCGGACCGGATTCCGCCGAGGGGCCGGGCCGGGGACGGCAAGTCGTTGGCCATGTTGAAAATCCAGCGATTCAGTCTAGCAAATCCTCCGGGTCGAACGGAAGCACCGTCAGAGCGGGAGCAGCGCATCCTCTACCCCTCTTGCGAGGAGCGCCCGGAAGGGATCCCCCTCCTCGGCCTCCATGCGCACCGCGACCAGGGGGGAACGGTCTCCGATGCGGATCGTCCCCGCCAGGCCCTCGAAGCCAAGCGCCCGGGCGCCGGCCGTGGTGGCCATCTCCAGGATCCGTTGCGCGGGGATTCCCGGGGCCAGGGCCGCCAGCGCGCGCATCTCCGCCCAGACGCTCAGGTCCTCGTTGCTGGCCTTGGCGTCGGTGCCCAGGCAGAGCTGCACCCCCGCATTCTCCAGAGCCTCCACCGGGGCGGGAGGAAGGCCGAGAAAGGCGTTGCTTCGCGGGCAAAGGCACACCGAGGCTCCGCTGCGCGCCACGCGCGCCATGGCGCCGGGCTCGAGGTGGATGGCGTGGACCAGCAGGGCGCGCGGGCCCAGCGCTCCCTGTTCGGCCAGCATCTCGATGGCGGGCCGGCCCGGGATGGGGAAGGCCCCGTCCCACACGCCGAGCCCGATCAGGTAGTCCCGAAGGGGGCCGGTGCCCTGCCGCAAGAACTCCTCTTCCTCCGGGGGCTCTGCGACATGGCTCGTCCAGAACAGGTCATGGTCCCGCGCGAAGTCCGCGGCCTCGCGCCACTGCGTCGGCCAGACCGAGTAGGGGGCGTGGGGGGAGAGTCCGGGGCGCACCCGGTCCAGTCCCAGGGCGGCGGCGGCCGCGGCGAGATCCAGAGCCCGGCGGCGGGCCTCGGCGAACCGCTCCCGCGCCCGGCCCTCGCTCACCCCCAGGAACTCGAAGTACACCCGCACGCGCAGATGCGGATGGGAGAGGATCTCCTCGACGCCCTCCGGCCGGGCGGCAATCTCGCCCACCGCGGCGGTTCCCAGGCGATGGCACTCGTCGAGACCCTCGCGCGTCGCACGGCGGACCTCCGCCGGCTCCAGTAAGCGGGTCGCGCGGGCGGTGCGGCCAAGCCAGTCCAGGAACCCCGCGCCCCGGGGAGTCCTGCCCCCGAGCCCGGTGAGCGACAGGTGGGAGTGGGCGTTCACCAGGCCGGGAAGGAGAATCGCCTTCCCCAGGTCCACCACCTCGGCCTCGGGATGGCGCAGGCGGACCGCACGAGCAGGGCCGAGATCCACGATGGTGCCGCCGCGCCGTGCCACCGCGCCCTCGGGGAGCGGATCCGAGGCGATGGGGAGCACCCATCGGGCCATGTGGACGCGGGTCGGTGGCATGGTCCGCTCCTGGTGAGGGAATTGCGCCGCGCGCGCCAGTCTAAGCCGCCCGCGGTCCGCGTTGCTAGGGCCTGGGGACCGCCGGTATGATCGGCACCTCTACCGGGGAGGTGCGATGAGCGACGCGATCCAGAGGGACGAACTCGAGTTGGATGTGGTGTTCGTGGGCGCGGGACCGGCGGGCCTGGCGGGGGCGATCCACCTCGCCGACCTGGTGGCCGGGCACAACCGCGCCGTGGAGGCCGGCGGGGAGGGAACCCGTCTGGAGCCCTCCATCGCCGTGATCGAAAAGGCCGCGGAGCCCGGCTCCCACAGCCTCTCCGGGGCCGTGATGGATCCGCGGGGCCTCGACGCGCTCATCCCCGGATGGCGCGAAGCAGGATGCC
>CAZWKH010000322.1:0-2329 GCA_964633885.1 uncultured bacterium
GGGAGGGGGCTGGGGTCGGGCTCCGCCGGAGGAGGCGGCGCCATGGCCATGACGGGCTCCCGCGTGGCGGCACAGGGTGCCGCGCTCGACATCCTGGCCCATGGGGTGGGCAAGGCTCTGCTCTTCCTATCGGTGGGCGCGGTCAGCTATGCGGCGGGAACGCGCCGCATCCGCAGCCTGTCCGGCGTGGTGCGCACCGCGCCGATCGCCTCGATGGGATTCCTGATCGGAACCCTCACCGTCACCGGTGTCCCCCCCTTCGCGGGGTTCTGGAGCAAGCTCCTCATCGTCACAGGCGCCGTGCAGCTCGGTGGCGTCGGCATCGCCGCGGGGGCTCTGGTCGTGCTCGAGAGCGTCGTGGCCTTCAGCTGGTTCCTGTGGGTGGGGCAACGCGTGTTCCTGGGAAACCCCTCCCCGACGGCGGCTTCCATGGGCAAGGGCGCCGCCGCGATCGACACCGCACTGGTGATCCTGATGGTCCTCTGTCTGGCCGTCACTCTCGTCGCGCTGCCGCTGGCGCAGGCGGTGCAGCCGGGCGGGTTCGGAGGATGAGGCCATGAATCCGCTCGCCGCCTCGACGGACGCTTCCCTCGCGCTCTTCCAGTGGCGCCTCGACGGGCTCGCCCTCATCTTTCTGGTGCCCATGCTGATCGTCTCGGCGGCCGCGGCCGTCTACGCCCCCGGCTACCTGTCCCAGGCGCGGTATCAGCAGGAGAGCAAGCTCCGCTTCGCGCTGTTCTTCACCCTCTTCGTTGGGGGCATGGCGGGGACCCTTCTCGCCGCGAACATGGTCCTCTTCCTCGTGTTCTGGGAGGTCATGACCCTCGCGTCCTATGTCCTGGTGGCCTACGAGACCCGCGAGCGCGAGTGCGTGCGTGCCGCCTACAAGTACTTCTTCATGACCCACCTGGGGAGCGCGGCCCTCCTGCTGGCCATCGTGCTGCTGCGCCACGCGGGGGGATCCTGGTCGTTCGATGCAATCCCCGCCGCCCTGGCCGCTCTGGCCCGCGAGCAGCCGGTCCGCTTGCATGTCGTCCTGGCCCTCCTCTTCCTGGGCTTTGCAACCAAGGCGGGGCTCTATCCCTTCGGGGACTGGCTCCCCGACGCGCACCCGGCCGCGCCGGCGCCCGTCTCGGCGGTCCTCTCAGGGGCGATGGTGAAGATCGGTCTCTACGGATTCCTGCGCTTCTTCGTGGGGGCGCTCGCCGCGGCGAGCCCGGAGGCTGCCGTGGACTGGGGTTGGGTGCTCGGCGGGTTCGGACTGCTCTCCGCGCTGGTGGGCGGATTCGCGGCGGCGGCGGCGGGCGACGCGAAGGTGCTGTTGGCCTACTCGTCGATCGCTCAGAGCGGGCTCATCGCCCTGGGGTTCGGCGCCTCCCTGGTGCTCCTGCCGTCGAGTCCTTCGCTGGCCGCGCTGGCGCTCCTCGGGGCCTGCTTCCACGCGGTGGGGGATGCGTTCGTGAAGGCCCTGCTCTTCCTCAACGCCGGAGTGCTCCAGTGGCGGATGGGAAGCCGCCGCCTGGCCGATCTGGGCGGACTCTTCCAGGCCATGCCGGTCACGGGATGGACGGCGCTCATCGCCTCCCTCGCTATCGCGGGGTTCCCGCCCTTCACGGCCTTCCCCGCGAAGTGGCTGATGCTCCAGGCCACCGTGCTCTCGGGCATCCCCGCGGTGAGCCTGGCCGGGCTCGGGCTCCTTATCGCGAGCCTCCTCTCCATCCTCTACTCCGTGAAGTTCTTTGCCGCGTCCTTTGCGAACCGGCCGATGCGGCACACGCGCCTCGAGGCGCCGGCGGCACTCTGGGGCCCCGAAGCGGCGCTGGGGCTGGTCGTCGTGGCCTTGAGCCTCTTCCCCGGCGCGGTGCTGGACGGACTGGTGAGGCTCCTGGCGGGACTCCCTCCCCTCGCCTGGTCGCAGAGTCCGGGCGGGGGAGCGCTGGCGCTGTGGCCGCCCACCGGCGCGCTCGCCCCCGTGCCGCTCCTCCTGCTCGGTGTGTGGATCGTCCTCCTGTCGCGCAGCGCGCTGGGGAGCGGACCGAGACCCACGGAGCGGGATGTCTGGACGGGTGGTGTGCTCGGCGGCGTGGGAGAGGCGGCGCCGCATCCCATGGGGTTCTACTCGCCGATCCGCGAGGCCATGCTGCGCGCCTACCCGCGCCTGCACTGGCCGTTCAGCTGGGCGCCTATTTCCTGCTTGAACAGAACGGGGGCCGCGGCGTGCTGCTGGGCGGCACGGTCGGGGTGCCGCCGGCGAATGTGGTCATCGTCGGCGCCGGGATATCCGGCCGCGCCGCCTGCCAAACCGCGCTGGGTATCGGAGCCTCGGTCA
>CAZWKH010000323.1:0-2325 GCA_964633885.1 uncultured bacterium
CCACGCGCACCACGCCAGGAAGAGGAGCCCCACCATGGGCCCCACGGGGATGTTCAGCGGCAGCGCCGGGGGTTTCCTCAGCCCCCAGGCGCTGCCGCCTGCTGTCGGTTTCTGACCGGGGGTCCCCACGCATCGTGCCTGCTTCCCGCGGTCAGAAACCCCAAACCGGGAAGCGCTCGATCCCGCACAGCGGCACGCCGGCGGCCGCCGCTCACTGGCGCCAAACACTCCAGGCCATGATACGGACTTCGGCCCATGCGCCTATCCCGAAAAATAGGGAGAGAGCCCTCGTGACCGAAAAGCGGAAAGGGGCGAGCGCCGGACTCTCTGGAATGCGCGTCCTGTGGGGGGCTGCTCCGGCTGGGTTTGGCGGTGTCGATTGCATGGAGTTCCTCTGGGGAGAAACCCCACGAAGGCCGCGACAAATCTGCCTGCCGGGTCGCTTCATCAAACCGCAGTCGTTGCCCGATGCTTGGTGCCGGCAGACCCACTTGCGGGCCTGGCCGAACGGAAGTCGTCCCTCGTCGGGCTTCGCTGCCTCCGCAGGCGAGTTGAGGCGGAGGGTTGGCAGATACTGATGAATCGGCAGGATACACTACACGAACCCCTCACCCCGGCCCTCTCCCATCCGATGCTGAACGTGTCCCACAGATCTTTCTGCTGGACAACAAAGGGGCCGGGGCGGCACCCTCGCGGCGGTGATCCTTTGTGGGCGCGATCTGAGCGCGGAACTGCTCCAACGCCTCCAGCAGCAGGCCGCAGGCCTGTCGCTGCGCGCGTTGGGACGGTGGCTGTGCGCGGCTTTGGGGCTGGTCGGCCCCAGCGGCCAGCCCCAGCTCTCGGTGGCGGTCCAGATGGTGCGCACCCTGATCCAACAAGGGGTGCTCGCGCGGGTCCTTCGGCCGGCCCCTGCCTGTTCGCGGCCCCCCCGAGCCGCGGTCCGCGAACCGGACGCGTGCCCCGCCGCGTGCTTTGCAGGTTCGCTGGCCGAGTTGGGTCCGATCGAACTGATCCCGGTGCCCCGCCGCTGGAGCCGTGACTACCGGGGGTGGCGACACCTGCTCCAGACCCATCACTACCTGGGCGCTGGCCCCTTGTGCGGCCATCAACTGCGCTACTTGGTCAAGAGCGCCCACGGGTACGTCGGGGCGGCAGCCTTCAGCGCGGCGGCCCGACGCGTGGCCGGGCGGGACCGGTGGATCGGGTGGGACGACCCGACGCGGCGGGAGAACCTGCACCTGGTCGTCAACCAGAGCCGGTTTCTGATTGTGCCCTCGGTGAAGGTGCCGCAGCTGGCGTCGCACGTGTTGGCCCAAATGACCGCCCGGTTGGCCGCCGATTGGCAGGCGCGCTACGGCTATCGGCCGGTGTTGGTGGAGAGCTTCGTCGAGCGGGGCCGCTACGAGGGCACCTGCTATCAAGCGGCCAACTGGCAGGCCATTGGCCTGACGGCGGGCCGGGGACGGCAGGATGCCGCCCATGAGGCCGCGCTCCCGCGCAAGGTGCTGCTGGTCTATCCGTTGCAGAAGGATTTCCGCCCGGTCCTCTGTCGGAAGCCGGAACAGCCCCGGTTGGTCCCGCGCCCGGCGCCCGCGCCCGCGCCTCCCCCGCCCCCGCGGACCTGGCAGGAAGAGGAGTTTGGCGGGGTGGCTTTGGGGGATGAACGGCTGGTCCGGCGGTTGCACACGATCGCCGGGGACTTTTTCGCTCGTCCGACGATGAACATTCCGCAAGCGTGTGGCAGTCGGGCGAAGGCCAAAGCGGTGTATCGATTCTTGGATCATCCCCGGGTGCATTTGGAGAGCGTCTTAAGCGGGCACTACCAGGCCACGCGCCGGCGGGCGGCGGCGTATCCGGTGGTGCTGGCGGTGCAAGACACGACCGAGTTGAACTACAGTACGCATCGGGCGTGCGAGATGCTGGGCCCGGTGGGGGACCGGCAGTCGCAGGCGGTGGGGCTCTGGGTCCATGACACGATGGCGTACAACCTGGAGGGGACGCCGCTGGGTTTGATCGACCTGCAGTGCTGGGCGCGGGACCCGGAGGATCGGGGCAAGCGGGAGCGGCGTTACGCGCTGCCGATCGAGCAGAAGGAGAGTGCCAAGTGGCTGGTGAGTTATCGGGCGGCGACGCGGCTGCAGGCCGAATGTCCGGGGACGGTGGTGGTGAGTGTGGGGGATCGGGAAGCGGATGTGTACGAGTTGTTTGTCGAGGCGCGAGCGCGGGAGGGACAGGCGCAGGTGTTGGTGCGGGCGACGCGGGAGCGGAAGCTGGAGGCAGAGGAGGAGGAGGAGGAGGAGAGCCGCCAACTGTGGGCGCATGTGC
>CAZWKH010000324.1:0-2318 GCA_964633885.1 uncultured bacterium
CGCGATCTGGGCCACCGGCCGCTTCTGGTGGCAGATCCCGCCCACGGTGCAGGTGGTGTTGACCGGGGAACTGCCCCCCGGGGTGACGGGCAAGGACCTGATCATCGCGCTCTGCGGCCTCTACAACCGGGAGGAGGTGCTGAACGCGGCGGTGGAGTTCAGCGGCCCCGGCGTCGCGTCGCTCAACATGGAGGCGCGGCTCACCGTCGCCAACATGACCACCGAGTGGGGCGCGCTGGTGGGCTGGTTCCCGGTGGACGATGTCACCCTGAGGGCCATGGAGCGCACCCACGCCATCCTCGCCGAGAAGGGCGTCGAGCGCTTCTCGCGAGCCCACATCCACGCCTGGAGCGCCAACCCGCCCTGCGCGGACGCCAATGCCGTCTACGCGGCCCGGATCACCTTCGACCTGAACGAGCTCACCCCGCATGTCAGCGGGCCCGACACCGTGCAGGTCATGTCCACCCTGGCCGAGATCGCGCCGAAGAAGGTGCCCATCCAGAAGGCCTACATCGTCTCCTGCGTGAACTCGCGCTGCAAGGACCTGGAGGCGGCGGCGCGGGTCCTGGAAGGGAAGCGCGTCGCACCGGGCGTGGAGCTCTATGTGGCCGCGGCGAGCAAGGCGGTGCAGGAGCGGGCGGAGAAGATGGGCTTCTGGAAGACCCTGATCGCGGCAGGGGCGAAGACGCTCCCCCCGGGTTGCGGGCCCTGCATCGGCCTCGGAACGGGCCTCCTGGCGGCGGGCGAGGCGGGGATCTCGGCCACCAACCGCAACTTCAAGGGGCGCATGGGCTCGCGGGACGCCAAGTGCTACCTGGCCAGCCCGGAGACCGTGGCCGCCTCCGCGGCGGCGGGCTACATCACCGGCGCCGCCGTCTGGACGCCGCGCCCCCTGGCGCGGCGCTTCGAGAGCTTCGAGAGCACGGCGGCGGAGGTGGAGCGCATCGACATCGTGGACGGCTTCCCGGAGCGGCTCTCCGGGCGGCTCGTGTTCCTGCCCCAGGACAACCTGAACACGGACGGCATCTACGGCAAGGACTACACCTACCGCGAGGACATGACCCGCGAGGACATGGCGCGGGTGGTCATGGAGAACTACGACCCCGGCTTCGCGGCCGCGGCCCGCGCCGGGGACATCCTGGTGGGCGGGTTCAACTTCGGCACCGGATCGAGCCGTGAGCAGGCGGTGACCGCGCTCCAGGCCAAGGGCATCCCGCTGGTGGCCGCCGGGAGCTTCTCGCAGACCTACTTGCGCAACGCGTTCAACAACGGCGCCATGTGCGTCGAGAGCCCGGCGCTGGTGAAGGCGCTCAAGGAGCGCTTCGCCGATCGTCCGGAGAAGACGATCATCCCGGGCGAGGAGATCGAGGTGGACTTCACGACCGGCATGCTGCGGTGGGATGGGCGTTCGTTCCCCTTCCCGCCTCTGAGCCGCGTGCCGCAGGAACTGGTGGTGGCGGGAGGGATCGAGAACCTCGTCCGCCGCGACCTGGCCAACGCATAGGGAGGGATCGAGGATGGCGCGCTACACGGTGGTGACGATGCCCGGCGACGGGATCGGGAAGGTGGTCCTTACCGAGTCGGTACGGGTGCTGGAAGCGGTGGGGTTCGACGCCGAGTATGTCCACGGCGACATCGGCTGGGACTTCTGGATCAGCGAGGGGAACGCGCTTCCCGAGCGCACGGTGGAGCTTCTGGCCCGCCACAAGCTGGGTCTCTTCGGGGCCATCACCTCCAAGCCCAAGAAGGAGGCGGACCGCGAGCTCTCCCCGGCCCTGCAAGGGAAGGGGCTCTCCTATTTCTCCCCCATCGTGGGCATGCGCCAGCGCTTCCACCTGGACATCTGCCTGCGCCCCTGCCGCTCCTTCCCGGGCAACCCGCTCAACTTCATCCGGCGCAAGGTCGACGGCGGCTTCGAGGAGCCGGTGGTGGACACCGTCATCTTCCGGCAGAACACCGAGGGGATGTACTCCGGGGTCGAGTGGACGGATCCCCCGCCGGCGGTGCGCAGCGCGCTCAACTCGCATCCCAAGTTCAAGCCCTTCGCCGACACCCCCGGCCCGGACCTCGCCGTGTCCACCCGCATCGTGACCCGCGCCGCCACCCGCCGCATCCTGCGCGCCGCCTTCGAGTACGCGCGCAAGTTCGACTACAAGTCGGTGACCGTCTGCGAGAAGCCCAATGTCCTGCGCGAGACCTCCGGGATGATCGAGGAAGAAGCCAAGCTGATGCAGAAGGAGTACGGCGACATCGCGCTGTGGTCCACCAACATCGACGCCCAGATGATGTGGCTGACCAAGAACCCGGAGGACTACGGG
>CAZWKH010000325.1:0-2280 GCA_964633885.1 uncultured bacterium
CCATGTGCTCGGCGAACACGCCGAAGAGCTGGAGGGCCTCCAGATTGCAGATGTCGGCCAGCTCCGGCACCGAGCCGTAGAGCGCGCCGGGGCTGAAGGCCGGGATCACGGCCCCGGTGCGGTAGTCGAGCCGTGAGGCGATGGTCCCTCCCGTCCCCAGGAGCCGCACCCGCGGCTTCTTGGGATCCACCGGGAAGGCCTTCTCCGGGATCTTGTAGATCGCCTCCTTGTAGCCCTCCTCGCGCATGTCGAGGATGGTGTCGTGGCGGATCCCGACATTGTAGCCGGTGTTGAGCTTGAGCACGATGTGGTAGGGATCCGAGGTCTCGGAGCGCGGCAACACGAGGCCGCGGAAGTCGCCGCGGGTGGTGCGTGCGTGGACGATCCCCCACACCCTCACGCCGAAGCGGCGCATCACGCCGAGGCAGGGTTCGCGGTAGCCCTTGGTGCTGTCATCGGACATGGGGTGCGGCCTCCAGCAGGGGCTTCAGGGCTTCCCGCAGACACGCGTCCGCGCGTTGCGGATCGACGCGGCCCAGCAGCGGGCGCAGGACCTCGCCGAGGGCCCAGCGCATCGCCGCGTCCTCCGGCTTTCCGGCCACGGCCCCGGCCTGCGCCGCCGTGGCGGCGACCAGGCGGTCCAGCTCCGCATCGTCTCCCGGGGTCCTGCGGTAGAGGGCGAGGATCGCGTCGGCGGGCTGCTCCGGCTCCTCCATGAGCCGGTCGAAGGCGGGCTCGAAGGCCTCCGCCCGCATCGCGCCCGACTCGAGCGCGCGCAGGGCGGGGGCGATGCGGGCCGCCGCGGGGAGGCCGTTCAGGACCCCGGCGCGGCGGTGGTGCGGGATCCGCTTCTCCAGCGCGAAGGCGAGGCGGCGGGCCGGCTCTCCTGGCGCGGGGGAGAGGGCATCGAAGAGGGCCGACCAGGAGGCGGCGGCGAGCCGCGCCGCCGCGAAGGGATCGAGCCCGAGAGCCCGGTAGCGATCCTCCTTCTCCCAGGGCCGCTCGGCGGGATGGACGCGAATGTCCTCCACCCAGGCGTCCGGGATGGGAAGCGGAGGCGTGTCGGTGTCGGGGTACATCCGGTCCGCGCCGGGGAGGATGCGCTCGAAGCCGTTGGTGCCGTCCGGGTAGGCCTGGCGGGTCTCCGCGGGAACGCCGATCAGGGCGTCGCGCGCGCGCAGGAACACCTCGCGCACCGCGGTGTCCAGGTCCTGCGCGGGACCCCAGAGCACGACCAGCACATCCCCCGCGCCCGCGCGCAGCGAGCCGCGCAGCTGGCGCCAGTCCACATGGCTCAATCCATAGCCCTCGATGTCGGAGTGGATCATGAAGGGACGCGCGGTGAGACAGGCGATCACGCGCACGCGGTCGGCCAGCTCGTTGGCGAAGGTGACGCCGGGCTGGGTGCGACGGGTGAGCAGCCCGCCGAAGTCGGGGAGCTTGAGGGCCGCGGCCATCTCGCCGCGGTCCAGGGTGTCGCGCAGCGGCGCGTAGTCGGAGCGGCGCAGGACGGCGGTGGCATCCAGGACGAGCGGCGAGACCTCCCAGGCCGGTCCGCCCTCGGGGATCGCGTAGGTGGCGAGCTTGGCGCCCCGCCTCTCCAGCTCCGCCTTCACCCGCAGCAGGTTGATCTGGCGGAAGCCCTCGGTGTGGACCAGCCCCGGCAGCCCGCGATGGTGCGGCACGCCCTTGATCTCCACCCGCCGGCCGCCCGCAACCGAGACATTCACATCCTGGCGGGCCGCGCCGACGCCTCGGCGGACCTTCCCAGAGGCCCGGGTCACCTTGGCGATGAGCCGTCCCCCGGCCTGCACCTCCCAGGGAGTGGTGAAGTCGGGCTCGGTCACCACCTCGGTGAGGGGCATGCCCAGACGATCGGTGCGGAAGGTGATGCGATGGCCGATGTCCGAGACCTCGCGGCAGGAATCCTCCTCCAGCGAGAGCTGGCGGATCCGCAGCTCGCGGTCGAGGCCGAGCTCGGGCACGCGGAAGGGGATGACCCCGGCCAGGCCCAGCATGGCGGTGCGCTGGAACCCGGTGGGGATCGAGCCGTCCAGGTACTGCTTGCGCATCACATGCAGCTCGGAGACGAGGTTCAGGTTGAAGAGGAGCGAGATCTCCAGCGCCACCCGCACCGCTTCCTCGTCGATGGGGAAGGGAGGAGTGTCGTCCATCTCGTAGGTGCAGACCGTGCCGCGCTCGAGGAGGTAGACGATTTCCTTGCGGGTCTTGAACTCCATGAGGGCGGTGCCGTCGTACTCGCCCAGCTCGCTCAGGGTG
>CAZWKH010000326.1:0-2253 GCA_964633885.1 uncultured bacterium
CCGCGCGCCTTTCACGGGGTCATGCCCTACGACGGGGACCGCCCCCTCGGCTGGAGCTTCGTGCGGATCTAGCCCCGCGCGGCGCCTTCCGCCTCGTGGATCAGCTCCCCGGCGGCCTCCCCGCCCAGATAGAGGTCCATCGCCCAATGCGCGGCGTAGATGACCGGGGTGATGACGATCGCGATCACGAACTTGTAGGCGTAGTTGAAGAGCGCGATCGCGGTGATCTGCTGGGCGCTGAGCTGCCCGGCGAAGGCCACCGTGAGCACGACGAAGGTGTCCATGAACTGCGAGCCGAAGGTGGACCCCGTGGCGCGGATCCAGAGGTGGCGGCCGCGGGTGAGCCGCCGCAGCCAGTGGAACAGCGTGATGTCCACGAACTGTCCGATGAGGTATGCGGTCAGGCTCCCGATGATGACCCGTCCCGAGGCGCGGAAGACGGACAGGAAGGCTTCCTGCGGCACCGGGGAGATCGTCGCCACCGGCACGGCCATGGCGACCTGGATCAGGAGAAACTCGAAGACGATCATGGCCATGCCGACCAGGGTGAGGAACCGGATGCCCGGCTTGCCGAAGTACTCGTTCACCAGGTCGGTCATGATGAAGGTGACCGGAAAGGCGATCACCCCGGCGGTCATGACGACCTCCGTGAAGGAGGTGCCGAAGATCGAGATCGCGAACGGCAGGTCGAACGCCTTGAAGAACTTGCTGGCCGTGGCCTCGGCCACCACCAGCGCGGTGAGGAACACCGCGGCGCAGACCACATAGAGCTTCTGCGGTCGAGTCAGTGCGTAGGCGGACGCGTGCATCGGGCCCCCCAGCGGCGGTTCAACGCGCGCGCCGGCGGCGCACCGGCGCGCATTCCACAGACGCGGCAGTATAACGCACCTCCCGGAACTCCGTTCGGCAATATAGATAAGTCAATTCCTGGGCTTGCGAGATGCTGGATGTTGACTAAGCTTGTCAACAATTTGCGTCCCATACCGCACGAGCGGCGGCGCGGTCGCCCGCCCAGGGGGATTCCGGCAACACCAATCGGAGAGGCAGGAGTCGAGGCATGGGTGGTCTCAAGACCTTCTACGGTTCCTCCATCGGCAAGAAGATCACGGTCGCCGTCACCGGCTGCATCATGATCCTCTTCGTCCTAGGGCACATGATCGGGAACCTCCAGATCTTCGAGGGTCCCGGCGAGCACGGCGGCAAGCCCAAGCTCGACAAGTACGCGGAGTTCCTGCGCATCGAGCCCGGATTCCTCTGGGCGATCCGCCTGGGACTCCTGGCCACGGTGGTTATCCACGCGATCACGATCCTCCAGCTCACGCTGGAGAACAAGCGGGCCCGGGCGGTCGCCTACGCGGTGAAGAAGCCCCAGGCGGCGACCCTGTCCTCCCGCACGATGTTCTGGGGAGGCCTCGCCCTCTTCGCCTTCATCGTCTTCCACCTGCTCCACCTCACCACCGGCACCGTGCTCTCCCGGTACCACAATGTCTATCCGGAGACGCACCTGCCGAGGGCCTACGAGAATGTGGTCGGCAGCTTCCAGAATCCCCTGGTGGCCGGGATCTACATCGTCGCCATGCTCGTGATCCTTCTCCACCTCAATCACGGCATCAAGAGCGCGTTCGAGACCCTCGGCGTGACCCACCCGAAGTTCGTGAACCTGGTCCGCGTGGGCGGTCCCATCCTGGCGCTCCTCGTCGCCGCCGGCTTCATGCTGGTCCCGGTGGCGATCCTGGCCGGATGGGTGAAGTAGAGGGGAGTGCAATCATGAAGCTCGAAGCCAACATCCCGTCCGGCGACATCCGGAGCAAGTGGGACGACCACCGCTTCGCCATGAAGCTCGTGAACCCATCCAACCGGCGCAAGTTCGACATCATCGTCGTGGGCACCGGGCTCGCCGGCGGCTCGGCGGCGGCCACGCTGGGGGAGGCGGGCTACAATGTGAAGGCGTTCTGCTTCCAGGACACCCCGCGGCGCGCCCACTCCATCGCCGCCCAGGGCGGCATCAACGCGGCCAAGAACTACCGCAACGACGGCGACTCCATCTGGCGGCTCTTCTACGACACGGTCAAGGGCGGCGATTACCGCGCCCGCGAGGCGAATGTGTACCGCCTGGCCCAGGTGAGCGTGAACATCATCGACCAGTGCGTGGCCCAGGGAGTGCCCTTCGCCCGCGACTACAGCGGCCTGCTCGCCAACCGGTCCTTCGGCGGGGCCCAGGTCTCCCGCACCTTCTACGCCCGCGGCCAGACC
>CAZWKH010000327.1:0-2232 GCA_964633885.1 uncultured bacterium
AGACCCGCAGCAGCACCGAGAGGAACTCGAAGATCCCGGTCAGGTTGATGCCGGCCGGATCCTCCAGGAGGACCTCCACCTGCTGGCCGGGGCGCAGGGTTCCCCCGGTCCCGGAGAAGCCGATCTCGGGTCCCAGGCTATCGGGCGAGGCGGTGGTCTGCGCCGTGACCGGCAGCACCATGGTGCCGAAGGCATCCCAGTCATCCCCTGCCGCGTAGACGCGCATGCGCCCGTCGGGACCTCCGCGCAGGGCCACCGGCACCGTGAACCGCACTCGCGTCGTGTCGCCCTGCAGGGTCGAAACGCCCCGGTAGATGGTGGCGCCCGGCAGGTAGTACCCCCCCGGAGGCACGATCGGGATCGGCACGCCCTGGGAGTTCTTGCTCTTCAGGAACCGGGCGTCCTGGGCCAGGAGATCGACTTCCCCCGGTCCCGCGCCCGGGACCTCCACCCGCAGATCCACGAGGCCGCCCCGCTCGATCTGCGCGGGTCCCTCCAGCTCCAGGAGCCCGCCGGGCGTGTTGATCCGGCTCGCGGGATCCCCCAGGCAGACATACTTGTCGTCCCCGTAGCGCAGGCGTTTGGCCTGCATGAGCGCAACCCCCGCCGGCACAGTGCGCGAGGGATCCGCGGCGTCCGGAAAGAGCGCGGCGACGAAGGCGATGTTGAGGTCCGTGTTCGAGCCGGAGTAGGTCAGGTGCGTGGCGGCGGCGGACATGAGCACTCCCGTCCCATGGGCGAGCACCAGCGCCTCCCCGATCCCCTGCTGCGCCGTCTTGGAGAACTTCCCCACGCTGCAGGAGAAGGCGGTGAAGATCGGCAGCCGGTTGGCGTTGGAGAGGACGGGGATGTCGGTGAGGTCGAAGACATGCTCGTCGGCCAGCACGATGTCCGCGCCGTGGCCGGTGTAGTTGACGAGCCAGGCCCCGTCGCTCCAGGCGCGCAGGAGATCCCGCTTGGCCTCGGGCTTCCCGTCGTAGATGCAGGCCTCGCCGTAGTCGTAGAGATAGATCTTCCTGCGGTCGAAGGCCGCGGGGATCGTCGCGTCCACGGCCTCCGTCTGGGACATGTGGAGAAACCCGTTCGAGTCCGGCTTCTTGGCCTGGCAGATGTCGTCGGCCACCAGGATGGCCTTGGTCCGCCAGGGCCCGTAGGTGGGCTCGTTCTCCGAGCGGATGACCTTATCCACGATCACATCCCGCGCCTCCTGGCGGGTGGTGGCGGTGATGCGCCCGATGTAGAGGTCGGTGAACCGGTCGAAGGGGCCGTGGAACCGCGCCAGGGGGTCGTCCGTCACATAATGCACATTGCCCTGGGAAAAGTCGGCGACGCTGGTGCGGTTGTCCTCCCAGGAGGGGACTAGGTCCCGGATACCGGACCGCTCGTGGTCGCGAAAGTCGTAGCTGTGGTCCCCCAGGAAGAGGCAGTAGGTAGGACGGTCGTCGCTCCCGCAGATCCCGTAGTAGCGGTAGGCGTATTCCAGGAAGTAGCGCAGTGCGATCGGGTCCCACATCCCGCCCGCGAACTCGTCCATGACATCGCGCACCCGCACCACCCGCACCCGCGCCGCGCGCGCGTCGGTGATGCCGTAGAGGTGCTCTCGCCGCCAGGCGGCCAGCAGCTCTGCCTCCTCGACAAAATCGTCGTAGGCGACGATGACATAGTCCAGGGGCTCGCGGGTGTCGCGCAGCCAGCGGGCCTCGGAGCCGCCGGGGTGCAGGCTCGGCGGGGTCTTGAGCGTGACGGAAGCGGGGGCGGGCACCGCCGAGGCCCCCGCGAAGGCCACCACCGAGGCCTCGGCGCGGTCCAGCGCGAACTCCGCCGCCGCGGCGGCTCCCGATCCGGACAGCACGCTTCCCGTGAGCTGGCGCGGGCGCCGCGGATCGCTCACATCGAAGAGGAGAAGGCTTCCCGCGGGAGGACGGGCAATGCGCACGCTGCGCCCGGCCTCGCCCGCGTCGATCTCGAACTCCCCCGCCAAGGCGCCGGCGTCCAGGGCGCGGCGGTACACGAAGTCCATCCAGGCCAGGTAGATCAGGTCCACGCGGGTCTCGCTGGTGCCGACCTCGGGAACGGTGAAGGTGATGGTCGTCGGGTTGACCATGGGCAGACCCGACAGCACGACATCCCTGTGGGTGTAGGACTGGACCGCCGTTCCACCCCACACCGCGAGGGGCGCCGGCGCCCCGTTCACATCCACCTGGACATGGTGCTTGGCCTCCTCTCCGATGG
>CAZWKH010000328.1:0-2175 GCA_964633885.1 uncultured bacterium
GGTCAGCCGGCCCTGCGCGGAACGGGAGAGCCGTCCGAAGGCCTCGTGGTCGTAGCGGGCCAGAGCGGAGGCGGCGGTCTCCAGGCTCGCCGGATCGTCGAAGGCCCGCAGGAGCCCGGCCAGATAGCCGTCGATGTCCTCCTGCGGGTCGGTCTCGCCCGGCCGCTCCGCCGGCCCGATGCGCGAGTGCAGGAGGAAGCGCAGCATGACATAGGCCGAGGCCCGCGCGTTGCGGGTCTCCTCCACCAGATCGTTGAACAGGAACCGCGAACTCTCCAAGCGCGCCCTCTCCGCGAAGCGTCCGGTCACCCCCATCCTCGTTATCGGTTCGCGCCTCTCCGGCCGTGGAATCCCCCGAACTTCCTGGGGTCCAATGCCCATGGCCGGGGGAAATCCCCCTCCCGCTCCCTCGCCGCTCCCGCGCTCTTCGGAAAACTTCATGCGATTCGAGAGGGTAGGGGCGGGGATTGCGTTCTGCGCGACCGCGGCCTGGAGGCCAACCGCTTGTTTCCCATCGTGTTGCCGCGAAGTTACCCCCGCCGGGCCGCGCGCGGCGCGCGGCGGCCGCCCGTGGCATACCGGTTGCGTTGAAGAAGGGCGCCACGCCCTCGGCGGGGCCCGCCCAGGCGGGATCGCGCCGAGAGCGTGGGGGGAGGGACCGGTGCCGGTGGCGGGAGACTTTCGGCGGCCGGACGGCGATCAGCCCAGCCCTCCCCCCTCTCTTGAAGAGCGGAGGATGCAGCGTGTCACGACCGATGCGTGAGGATGTGGCCGGGATGGAGGCCCCCTGGGTCGTCCTGGCCATGCCGGAAGGGGAGTGGAGCGAGACGCTCTGCGCCGCTTTCGAACGCGCGGGGTTCTATCCCCATCGCACGCCCTCCCCCGACTCGGTGACCCTGGCCCTGGCCTACCGCAGCCCGAGCGCGATCCTCCTCGACGCGTCCTTCATCGACAAGGCGGGCTTCCGCATCCTCGACTCGATCCGCATCTCCGCGCCCCATGTCCCGGTGCTGGTCACCGCCGATGTCACCGACGAGCAGCTCCGCCTCAAGGCCCTGGTGCTGGGCGCGGAGGACTGCCTGGTGCGGCCCATGGCCGGACAGGAGGCGGTGATCCGGGTGCGCCGCGCGGTCGAGCGCCGCGTGCACGCGCGCGCCCTGGCCGACAAGGAGCATGATGCGGAGAACCGCGCCGAGGTCCTGCAGCGCGACATCGTCTCGCTGCGCGGGCAGCTCAAGCGCAATGTCGCGCTCCTGCAGCGCGCGGTGGACTTCCACCTGCGGCTCGAGCCCGAGGCCGATGTGGACGCGACGCGCCTCGCCCTGCTCCGCCACCTGAGCGCGGAGCTTTCCGTGGCCCGGCTCGCGCTTCTCACCCCGGCCCGCGCCGACGCGACCTGGTTCGTGGCCAAGAGCACCTGGGGCGTGCCCGCGCGTCTCGCCGAGCGGATCCGCATCCACATGGCGGGGGAGCTGGTCTCGCTCATCGAGGGCACCGGCGCGCCGCTGGTCCTGGACCGCCTGGGCAACCTGCCCGGGCTGCGCCTGGAGCTGGGGGTGCTCGCCGCCGGCGGGTTCACAGCGGTGGTGCCGCTCATGACGAACGGCCGGGTCCTGGGGCTGGTGCTCCTTGGCGAGGCGCCGGGGGGCGGCGCGCCCAACGAGGAAGCCCTGCGGGTCGGCCATTTCCTCCTCTCCGCCCTGGTGCCCGCCCTGGTCGCGCAGGAGATGCGCGATACCGAGCGCCGGGTGACCGCGCATACCCTGGGCAAGCTGGTGGCCAATCTCGAATCCCGCGATCCCTACCTGCACGGTCACAGCCAGAGGGTGGCGCGGCTCGCCGAGGACCTGGGGGCGCGGGTCGGCTTCGAGGGCGCGGAGCTCTCGCAGCTTGCCCTGGCCGGGCTCCTCCACGACATCGGCCGCTTCGAGGTGGAGGCCGCGCTCTGGACCAAGCCCGGGCCGCTCACCTCCGCGGACTGGGCCATCGTGCGCCGCCACCCCGAGGAGAGCGTGCGCCTCCTGGGCGAATCGGAGTGGCCCGACCTCATCATCAACGCGGTGCGCTACCACCACGAGCGGTGGGACGGCTCGGGCTATCCGCGCGGGCTGCGAGAGGACATGATCCCCTTCGAGGCGCGGGTCCTTGCCGTGGCCGACAGCTTCGACGCCCTCA
>CAZWKH010000329.1:0-2151 GCA_964633885.1 uncultured bacterium
ACTAGCGAAACCCGGCGCTCCCCGCGGGATCGCCAACCGGCGCTCCCCGCGCGGGCGGGGCGCCGGCGGATCGACACGCCCCGGCCGTGTGAGCGGCCGGGGCGTTTTCATGGGGTCCAAGCCCCGCCGGTCCAGGCCCTACAGATGCAGCTCCACCACATCCTTGTCGTTGAGGACATGGTCCCGCTGCACCTGCTGGCCGTCAAAGACCCCCTTACCCCAGAGCTTCGCGAACCGGAGCTGCTGGGCGATCTCGCGGTGGATGGTGGAGGCCAGGTCGCCGACGGTGGATCCGCGGCGCAGGGTGAACGGCTTCTCCAGGTCCGGGTGCTTGCCCGGCTCCTTCGTGTACACGCGGATGAGGTCCAGAGCCTCGAAGGTAGCCCGCCGCAGCCCTTCCAGGCCCTGTCCGTTGCGCACGGAGACCGCGTGGAGGGGCCAGGGCGGCTCGGCCAGCTCCCGCAGGAGGGAGAGGTTCTCCTGCGCGTCCGGACGGTCCAGCCCGGTGACCACGAGCAGCGCGGGCTTGACCACCGCCGAGGGATCGACGCCCTCCGGCGGGGGAGTCAGCGGTGGAACGGGGAAGATGCGCTTGGACTCGAGGAGGGACCGGCAGAGCTCGATCCCGTCCAGCGAGCCCCCGCTGTCCACCACGATCCAGAGCAAATCGGCGCGACGCATCAGGTCGTAGATCCAGGGCTCGACATGCTCCCGCGAGATGGGCGGCATGTCGATGAGCTGGATCGCCACATCCTCGAAGTGCATCATGCCCGGCAGGGGCTCCATGGTCGTGAAGGGGAAGTCGGCGATCCTGGGCTCCGCGTGGGTCAGCTCGCCGAGCAGCGAGGACTTGCCGCCGTTGGGCGGCCCGACCAGGACCACCTGCCCGGCTCCCTCCCGGGGCACCATGTGGCTGTGGGAACCGCCGTGCTTGCGGGCCTGCTGCTGCTCCTGCTGCCGGATTTTGGCGATGCGGGCCTTGACATCGGCCTGGAGCTTGTCCGTGCCCTTGTGCTTGGGCATGATGCGCAGCATCTCTTCGAGGGCGGCGAGGCGCTCCTCCGCCGTCCTGGCCGCGCGGTAGCGGGCCTCGGCGTCGCGGTACTGGGGGGGAACATTGGTCGGCATGGCGCAACGCTCCTCACCGGGTCGCAGTCTGCCGCCTCGTGGCGGCCGGACACGCTACTTCCAGACCTCGCCCAGGAACTCCTGGATCTCGGGCACCCCGCCCTGGAAGATGAGGTACCCGTCGTGCGGCTCGCGCTCGGTCATGTCCCCGGCGATGGGCCGCCTCATGAGCGCGACGGCTGCCTCGGGGTCGTCGGGATGCACCCCCAGGGCCCAGCCGAGCTTGATGTAGGCCACCTCCGGCAGCATGTTGGCCAGCGGGATCACGCCCAGGCCCAGGATCTCGCGCCCGGTCTCGTAGACCTGCATCTGCACGAAGCCCCACAGCGTCTGCAGGGTCATGAACATGAGCACGCCCGCCTTGTGGGCGCGCTCGAGCGCCGGATAGATCTTGCGGTTCACATGCCCGAGCCCCGTCCCCGCGATGATGATCCCTTTGTACCCCGCGTCCACGATCGCGTCGATGAGATCGGGCAGCATGTTGGGATAATAGTAGAGCAGCGTGACCTTCTCCTCGAAACGGGCCAGCACCTGCGCATCCCGGTCCTCGCGGCGGGGCGCGAAGTCCGTCTTGAGCGGCGTGACCTTGCCGTTCTCGACCATGGCCAGCGGAATGTCCCCGATGGTGCGGAAGGTGCTCCGGTAGGAGCTGTGCATCTTGCGCACGCGGGTGCCGCGGTGGAGCAGGTTGTAGCGGTCCGAGGTGGGGCCGAACATGCAGACCATGACCTCCGCGATGGGTCCCGCGGCGGCGGTCCAGGTGGCGTTGATGAGGTTCTGGGCGGCGTCCGAGGAGGGCCGGTCCGAGGAGCGCTGGCTCCCGACCATGATGATCGGGACCGGCGGGTTCTGGACCATGAAGCTCAGCGCGGCTGCGGTGTGGTGCATGGTGTCGGTGCCGTGCCCGATGACGACCCCCGCGTAGCCTTCTTGGATGGCCTCACCCACCTTCTCCGCCAGCGCCAGGTACTGCTCGGGCCCCATGTTCTCGGAGAACACGCCGAAGAGCTTGAGGGTCTCCCG
>CAZWKH010000330.1:0-2127 GCA_964633885.1 uncultured bacterium
ATGCTGGCCCATGGCGACGGTGGCAAGCGCGAAGGCGCGCGGGAAGCGGGTGCTTCCGGTCATGTGGCGGTTGCGCCGCAACGAAAAAGACTACCGCGAGCGCGGGATCCGACTCCTGGCCGGCGCCGACGAGGTGGGGGTGGGACCCCTGGCCGGTCCGTTGGTGGCGGCGGCGGTCATCATGCCGGTGGAGTCGGCCATTCGCGGCGTGGACGACTCGAAGAAGGTCCTCTCGCCCCAGGCCCGCGGACGGCTCTCGCGCGAGATCCTCGCCGAGGCCGTCGCGGTGGGGATCGGAATGGCGAGCGCCCGCGAGATCGAGCGGGTGAATGTCTACCAGGCCGGGCTGCGCGCGATGGCAAGGGCGGTGCGCCGCCTCGACCCGGCCCCCGAGCTCCTCCTCGTGGACGCCCGCGTGATCCCGGGTCTCGACATCCCCCAGGAGGCGCACAAGAAGGGGGACGCCACCTTCTACCAGATCGCCTGTGCGAGTCTCGTCGCCAAGGTCTTCCGCGACGCGCTCATGCGCCGCCTGGACCGGCGCCACCCGGGTTACGGCTTCGCGCGGCACATGGGCTATCCCACGCCGGAGCATCACGAGGCCCTGCGCCGCCTCGGCCCCTGTCCGATTCATCGCCGCAACACCGCCTGGGTGATGGAGTGCGATCAGGGGGAGCTGTGGCCGGATGTGGTGAGTGGGGAGGCCGCCGCCGAGGCTCCCGCGGAGTGAGCCGCGCCGCGTCTAGAACGCCGTGATGTGGAACCCGGCGTCTACATGGAGCACCTCGCCGGTGACGCCGCTGGCCAGGTCGCTCAAGAGGAAGAGTGCGGCCTTGCCGACATCGTCCTGGTCGATGTTGCGGCCCAGGGGAGCGCGCTCCGGGTAGATCTTGAGGATGTCGGCGAATCCGCTCACCCCGCGGGCGGAGACGGTGTTCACCGGGCCGGCGGAGATCGCGTTGGCGCGGATGCCCATCGGCCCGAGATCGAAGGCGAGCTGGCGCACCGCCTGCTCGAGGGCCGCCTTGGCGGTGCCCATCACATTGTAGCCCGGCACCGCGCGCTCGGCGCCGATGTAGGAGAGGGCCAGCACCGAGCCGCCGCGGCCCTCCATGAGCGGCGCCGCCAGCCGTGCCATGGGGATCACCGAGTAGGCGGAGATGTCCAGCGCGATGCGGAACCCCTCGCGGGTGGTGTCGCGGTAGTTCCCCTCCAGCTCCTCGCGGGGAGCGAAGGCCACGCTGTGGACCAGGCAGTCGAGGCCGCCGAACGCGTTCTGCACCGTCTCGAAGGTCCGCTCCAGGTCCTCGTCGCGGCTCACATCGCACTCGATGAGGATCGGGTCCCGCATGGCACCGACCAGCTCCTCCACCGACTGGCGGAACCGCTCGCCCTGATAGGCGAAGGCAAGCCGGGCCCCCGCGCGATGGAGGTACTCGGCGATGGCCAGGGCCAGGCTCCGTTTGTTGGCGACCCCGAAGACGAGGCCGTACTTGCCGGAAAGGTCGATCGGAAGCATGGATCCCCCACGCGGTGCGTCGCGGGATTCTGGCCCAAGCCGGAAGGTCCGTCAAATGAAGCGGGCGGGGACTCGGGCCGGTGGAGCGGGGGTATAGGCCCCCGGCGGTCGGGTCCCGCCCGCGCCCCGTCCCGTCCATGGGTCGGGCCGGTTGCCCGGGGCCCGCTCCGGCCCTAAAATGGTTCGGGCCATTGACAGGTGGCGCCCCCGGCCGCGCGCGGCGGGGCGCAGAACCCAGGAGGATGCAATTCCATGAGGCTTTTCAGAACTTTGGTGCTCGTCGCCGCCGCGGCCGCTTTCCTGGCCGTTCAGACGGCAGGCCCGGCCGGGGCGGCCGAGCCGGTCAAGCAGGCGGATGCGGCGAAGGTTTCGGCAGCGAAGAAGGTGGCAGACACGATGGTTCTCGAGCGCTCGATGAAGAAGGATCCCGGCCCCTCGAACGAGTACGCGGTGGTCAAGACCAACATGGGCACCGTGGTGCTGCGCTTCTTCCCAAAGCAGGCGCCGCTCGCAGTGTCCAACTTCAAGGGCCTGGCCGCGAAGGGGTTCTACAAGAATGTCACCTTCCACCGGGTCATCGACGGCTTCATGATCCAGGGCGGAGATCC
>CAZWKH010000331.1:0-2122 GCA_964633885.1 uncultured bacterium
CGGGAGGACATAGCCGGTCACGGGATCGGTCATCACCACGGAGCGCGGCGGCACCCGCGCCGCCAGCGCCGCCAGCGCCGGGCGCCAGGGGAGGGGGCTCTCTGCCACCTCGCGACCGGCCACGGGCTCGGTGAGCCAGCGCGGTGGGATGGCGGAACGCAGGGAAGGCGCGGCCCCAAGGAGGAGCATTGCCAGGACGGCGAATCGCCGGCGCCTCGTCACCGTAGCCCCCATGGCGCCGGCGAGCACGACCGCCACGGCCGCCGCGGGAAGGAACCAGAAGAAACGGAAGACGAGGTAGGAGAGGTGGCGCTGCACCAGGGGCACGAGCCAGGGGTCCAGTGTCAGCAGCAGCACCGCCACCGCGCCCCAGAAGATCACGAAGATCCCGCGGTCGGCGCGCCAGCGCCGGGCGAGCAGGAGGACAGCCAGGAGATAGGCGACGGGCCCGAGGAGCCCGACATCGCGCCACAGGCGCAGCGGGTCGGCGATGAAGAGCCCGCCCCCCAGGAGAAGCATGCCCTGGAGCTCCGTATGGATGGGGTTCGCGGCGGCATACGCGCTCTGGCGTACCAGGAGGTAGGGAAGGAGCGGTAGCGCGGCCAGCCCCGCCGTCAGAAAGAGGAACCCGCATTCCACCCGCGGCGCGCGGCGCACCACCAGCACCGCGGCCAGGGCGAGCAGGCCGAAGATGCTCAGGAAGACGAGGTACATGGTGTGGGCGGCGATCGTCCCGAAGAGAAGAAGCGCTGCCCCTGCGGCTTCGGCGGTCCCGCCGCCTCCCAAGCGACCCGCACGGCCTCGGCGGGCCGTGGCCATGAGAACCGTGCCCGCGGCGGCCCAGTACATGCCCTCGCCCATCTGGTTGGGGTAGGGAGAAAAGCTCAGGAGACCACCGCCCAGGCCGCGGTTCCAGGTGAGGAGCAGGAGCCAGGCCCCTGCCAGCGCCCAGGCGGGGCGCTGGTGGAGGCCGCGCAGGAAGAGATAGCCGGCGGCCAGGAGGAAGGGGCCGGCCAGGAGAGGAAGGAAACTCCAGAGCGCCACGGGATCCAGGCCGGAGATGGTCGCCAGGGCCCCGTAGACGGGATGGAGCAGTCCCTTGCGCGGGTCCGCGCCGAGGATCCCGGCGCCGATGTGGAAGGCCTCGGTGGGGAAGAAGGAACCCGAGGCCAGGACTTCCCGGATCATGCCCACATGGTCGGGCCCGTCGCCCGTGTAGCGCATGGTCGCGCCCCCGCGCCATCCGGCCACGGCGAGGAGGAGGAGTGATGCGGTGGCCATCGCGCGGGTCCACAGGCCGGGGCCGCCATCCTCCTGCGGCGTGGCATCCCGCGGCATGCGGCGCATGGAGAGAATGAGCAGCACGGCCGATCCCGCGGCGGCGCCGTAGAGGAGGAGCGCCAGCTCGGTGGCTGGGATGCCCAGGAGGTGCGCCGCGAAGGCGAGGGTCGTGGACACGGCCACTGCGGCGGCCCCCGCGTAGCCCAATCGCGCGAGGGGATCCCTTCCCCGGAACAGCGCCCGCTCCATGGCCCAGCCGGGGAGCATCCAGAGCGCCGCCGCCAGAAGGAATCGCAGGAGGGAAGGGGCGTCCGGGGGCATGGCTCAGCTCTCCCCATGGCCCAGGAGCTCGCGATAGAGCTCCAGGTGCGCCTCCCTGATCACCGGAAAGGCGAACTGCCGCTCCACATCGGCTCGGCCTGCCAGGGCGAAGCGCCGCCGGAGGGCGGGGTCACGCAGCAACTCCACCGCGCGAGCGGCCAGTGCCACCGCGTCCTCCTGCTCCACCACAAAGCCGGTCTCGCCGTCCCGGACGATGTGGTCCGTGCACCGAGGAATCCGCGCCGTGACCGGTGGGGTGCCGGAGGCGAGGGCCTCCGACAACACATTGCCGAACCCTTCCATGCGGGATGGAAACAGGAAGACATGCGACGCACGAAGCAGGGCGTCGATGTCTCCACGAGGCCCGAGGAAGTGGACATGCCCTCGAAGCGGAGGCTCTTCAATGCGGGTCCGGCAGGACTCGACAAAGGCCGCAAGGTGCGGCTCTCTCTGTTGAGAAAAGTCCATGGGACCGGCGCCGAACAGCTGTTCGTCCGGAAGGGTTCCCAGCACCTGCTGC
>CAZWKH010000332.1:0-2119 GCA_964633885.1 uncultured bacterium
CTCGGCCTCGGCGGTCACGGCTCCGCCGATGTAGAAGTGGAAGCACTCATGTGCGGCCAGCGCAGTGAGCCCGTCCTGGTCGTTGAAGCGGTCGGGAGTGGCCAGGCAGAGGAATGCCCCTACCTGGCTGGTGCCGCTCACGATGCTGCGGTTCCCGGCGGGCGGGGCCATGCGGTAGAGGGCCAGGACATCCAGACGCTCCCCGCGCGGAGGGCCTCCGAATACCGCCGCCGTCTCACGCAGCATGGGCAGGAGGCGGTTGGCGATGGACAGGGCCAGACCGGCACTCGCCCTGCCCTCGGTCAGGACCGACACCCCGACCCGCCCCGAACCCAGACGGGCGGCCTTGAAGTCCCCCGCCGCCGCGAAGCCGCTCCAGAGGTCGTGGAGGGTGGCTGGCCGGAAGGCGTCTCCCTCCTGCGGCCAGGAACCCCAGATCTCCCAGCCGGCGGGCGCCTGCAGGCGAATCGTCGCGTCGATGGGGTCCCAGGGACCGGGACGGACCGGCAGGAGGAAGAGGGAGTAGCCGATCAGGACCAGGCGGCTCTCCTCGACGAAGGATGCCTCCGGGGAGACGAAGGGGTCGTAGCCGAGGACGCGGTAGGTGATCGTGATCCGCCCAGGGTTGCGCGCGAGGCGCCAACGCGTCTCCCCATCCGCCTGCTCCACGGCGACCGGGATCTCCCCGCCCGTTTCGTCCGTGGCCCGCAGGTCCGTCACATGGCCCGGCATGCCGGCGAGGGTCCCCCAGCTGTCCAGCAGGCGGAGCACGGGGCGGCGGCCGGGGAGATCCTCCGCCTCGAGCCGCAGCTCGAAGCCGCCGGGCCCGAGGGCGACGCCATAGGCCAGGGAGGGCCCGGGGCCCGCGGAACGGGGCGCACAGGCGGGGAAAACGACTGCGCCCAGAAGCAGGGCGTGGAGGATGAGGGAAGCCCGGATGCGTGAGGTCACGGTGCTCGGTCCGCCATTGGTCTATAGTTGGGTGATCGGCCGAAGGCCCCTGAGCTTGACGGCAAAGGCGGCCTGAGGACCGGCCGGAGCATCTTCCGGCAGGAAAGGACCCTGGTCAGCTTGCGCATCCGGGTGAACGGACAACCTCGCAACATCGAGCCCGGTCTCACCGTGGCCGGCCTCCTCGAGGCGCTCGGCCTGGGCGAGGGGCGTGTGGCGGTGGCGGTGAACGCGGAGGTGGTGCCGCGGGCCGAGCATGCCCGGCGGCTCCTGCGGGACGGGGACGCGGTGGAGGTCATCCACGCGGTCGCGGGTGGATAACGACAGGAGAATCTGGAACATGACGGCATCGACTCACCTGGACGAGCCGCTCGTCCTCGGCAATCACGAGCTCCGCTCCCGCCTCATTGCGGGCACCGGCAAGTATCCCACGCCGGAGATCATGCGGGAGGCGCTGCGGGAGAGCGGCACAGGCATGGTCACCGTGGCGATCCGCCGGGTGGACCTGGAGGATCGCGGGCGGGACAGCATCCTCGGCATCCTCCTCGAAGGGGGCTACGCGATCCTGCCCAACACGGCGGGTTGCTACAACGCGAAGGACGCCATTCTCACCGCCCAGCTCGCCCGCGAGGCGCTGGACACCCCGATCGTGAAGCTGGAGGTGATCGGCGACCCCAAGACCCTTTTCCCGGACAACGAGGAACTGATCACCGCGGCGCGCACGCTGGTCAAGGAGGGGTTCACGGTGCTCCCCTACACGAACGACGACCCCATCATCTGCCGGAAGCTCGAGGACGCGGGCTGCGCGGCGGTGATGCCGCTCGGCGCGCCGATCGGCAGCGGCCTCGGCATCCGCAACCCGACCAACATCCGCATCATCCTGGAGACGGTGAAGGTGCCGGTCATCGTGGACGCGGGGGTGGGCACCGCTTCCGACGCCGCGATCGCGATGGAGCTGGGCTGCCACGCGGTGCTCATGAACACGGGCATCGCCGGAGCCGCCGATGCCGTGCGCATGGCCAGCGCGATGCGCCGGGCGGTGCAGGCGGGTCGCGACGCCTTCCTGGCCGGACGGATCCCGCGCAAGCTCTACGCCACCGCGTCGAGCCCCCTCGAGGGCGTGATCGGCAAGTGAGCGCCGGCTTCCCGCCCGGACTGCTGCTCATCA
>CAZWKH010000333.1:0-2116 GCA_964633885.1 uncultured bacterium
GCGCTGGGTGCACCTGCACCGCTTCGAGCCGGACGGCCCCGGCGCGAGCGTTCTCGAAGACCGCATCGAGTACCGGCTGCCCCTGGGTGGACTCGGCCATCTCGCGGCCGGGCCCATGGTGCGGCGCGCCCTGGACCGCAGCTTTACCTTCCGCCATCGCCGCACCCGCGAGGACCTCATGCGCCACCGCGACGCAGCTCTCCCGCGGCCGCTGCGCGTGGCCGTCACCGGCGCCTCCGGGCTGGTCGGCTCCGCGCTGGCCGCGTTCCTCCGCACGGGCGGCCATGAGGTGGTGCCCATCCTGCGCCGCACGCCCCGTCCCGGGGAGCCGGGGATCGTCTGGGATCCGGACCGCGGCGCGCTGGACGCCGCGGCCCTGGAGGGGTTTGACGCAGTGGTGCACCTGGCCGGGGCCAACATCGGCGAGTCGCGCTGGACCCCGGCCCGCAAGGAGATCCTGCGCCGCAGCCGGGTGGACGGCACGGGGCTCCTGTGTCGTGCTCTGGCCGCTCTCAGCCGTCCACCGCGGGTCCTCGTCTCCGCCTCCGCGGTGGGCTATTACGGCGACCGCGGCGAGGAGCCGGTGGACGAGGAAGCCCCGGCGGGAAAGGGTTTTCTCGCCGAGCTCGCCCAGGCCTGGGAAGCGGCGGCGGGGCCCGCCCGGGCCGCGGGGATACGCGTGGTGCACCCCCGCATCGGCGTGGTGCTGGCGGGCCAGGGCGGCATGCTGGCCCGCCTCGCTCCCATCTTCGCGGCGGGTGGGGGGGCGGTGCTGGGCCATGGCCGGCAGAGGGTGAGCTGGATCGCGCTGGACGACCTGCTCGGGGTGATCCTCGCCGCGCTCGCCGATGAGCGCGTGGAAGGGCCGGTGAACGCGGTGGCGCCCCGCTCTGCCACACAGGAGGAGTTCTCCCGCGCGCTCGGGCGGGCGCTGCGCCGCCCCGTGCTTCTGCGCGCGCCGGGGGCGGTGATCCGCGCCGCGATGGGGGAGATGGGCAAGGCGCTCGTTCTCGAGGGTGCGGATGTGCGGCCGGCCAGACTGCAAGATCTGGGCTTCCGTCACCTGCGCGCCGACCTCGACGAGACCCTGCGCCTGGAGCTGGGGAGATACGGGTCTGCGTAGCCGGGGGAGGCGGACCCCGAAGTAGAAGCACCGGAGCAGAGTCCCGTCTTACCGGATTCGACCGGGCATCGAGGAGGTGCACCACCCGAAATTCGGCAGATGACAGCTCTTATCATCGTTATATTTTTTGCACTACGATTCGTAAGAGAGTTGAAGTAGTGTTTCATCGACGCGGCCGACTGTTGTGCTGGCTTGGGCGGATCCCGCTCACGAGCTGGCATCTGTCGATTCGGTCTCTCCGCTGCAAAACCCAGGAGGCTGAGCATGCTGAGACTGTACCGGGTTCTTCCCCCATGCTCCGTGATGCGCTTCTTCGCGGTCACAGCGCTCTTCCTTGTGACGGCGCTCCTTGCGACTCCACCCGGCGTCAGCTGGGGCTGGGATGCGGCGGACGATTTCTCGGCCACATCCAATCCGTCGGGTCAGTGGAGCTACGGCTGGACGGCGTCGCTCGGGGGGACGCCGGCGCTGTATGTCAAGGTGGGGACCTGGCCCTCCTGCGCCTTGCCGGAGGTGGTCTCCTGGTATGAGGAGTTATCGAGCGATCCCACGCCCCATCTCACCCACAATGGGACGCCAAACACGGTTATCTGTTCTGATATCCATCTGCAGGCAAACGAGCTTGTGCTGCACCCCGGTCCGGGCGGCGAGTACAGCGTCCTGCGGTGGACGGCGCCGGCGACCGGCGTGTACTTGATTCAGGCGACATTTGGTGGGAGGGATGACGACGGGGTGAGCACGGATGTCCATGTTCTGCACAACGGGACGCTGCTCTTCAGCGCCGCCGTGACCGGCACGGACATTCCGGTCGCGTTTCAGAGCGATAGCCTGGCGCTGGCTGAGGGCGATGCGATCGACTTTGCGGTCGGATACGGCGACTGGGGATACGAGAACGACACGACCGGCCTCGACGCGGTCGTTCTTGGAACTGGGTACCCTCCGATCGACCCGGGGGAGCCCGGCTCGGTGGTCGCCTGGGGGAACAACGACGGA
>CAZWKH010000334.1:0-2083 GCA_964633885.1 uncultured bacterium
GACCGTGAGCACGGCGTTCGCAAACACCGCGATCGCGGAGGACATCCGCGGCTCGGCCGACCCGCGCCTGCTCGCCGTGTACTACGAGCTCATCGACGCGGCGAGCCACCTCGTCATGCCCTACGCGCCGCCGCGCCGCGCCCAGATCCCGCAGAGCGACTACGACCGCTACCACCGTGCCATGGATGCCACCTACGAGCTGCAGGACGAGCTGATGGGCCGGTTGCTCGCCGGCATCGACACCACCGACACGGTCGTGCTCGTGCTGAGCGATCACGGCATGCGCAGCGGCGACGAGCGGCCCGATGTGAGCGCGGAGATCGAAGGCGGCGAAGCGGCGCGCTGGCACCGCGACCCGGGGATCCTCGTCCTGGCCGGACCGGGCATCCGTCGGGGGGACCGTCTCGCTCCCGGCCCCGGAGTGCTCGACATCGCGCCCACGCTGCTGGCCGTTCTGGGCCTTCCCATTCCGCGCTCCATGACGGGGTCGGTGCTGACGGGAGCCTTCGACGAAGAGGGCATGAAGCGGTACGCGCCCGCCTTCGTCGACGAGCTCGCCCTGCGCCCGGAGGTCTGGACCCCGCCGGAGTTCGCCGGGCGTCCCATGGAGGGGCCCGCGGCCGCGGCCATGCACAACAACCTCGGGCTGGTGCTGGAGTCGGAGGGGGCGCTCGCCGAGGCCGAGGCGGAGTACCGCAAGGCCCTCGAGTCCGTCCCCGGCGACGCCAACGCGCGCAACAACCTGGGCGGCGTGCTCTTCAAGCAGCGCCGGCTGGAGGAGGCGCGGGCGATCCTCGAAGCGCTCCACCGCGAGCAGCCCGGGAACCTGTCGGCGCGGTTCAACCTCGCCTTGCTCCACCAGGACGCGGGGCGCTTCCCTGAGGCGGAGACCCTCTACCGCTCCATCCTCGACCGCGAGCCGGGCAATGTGAACGCGCGGGTGAACCTGGGCCATGTGCTCCTGCGGCTGGAGCGGCTCGACGAGGCGGAGACGCTTTTCCGCAGCGTGCTGGAGGGGAATCCCAACGAGACCAACGCGCATTTCGGCCTCGGATTGGTGGCGGCCACCCGGGGGGACTTCGCGGCGGCGGCGCGGGCGTTCCGCCGCACCCTGGAGCTGGAGCCGGGCCACCCCTCGGCGGCGCAGAACCTGCGGGTCGTGGAGGGCAGGCCGGCCGGCGCCGCGCGGTGAGCCCGGCGCCGCCGCGCAGCGGCGCGCAGTGGCGCGGAGCAGCGCCGCCCAGCGCGGCCCCCGGATCAGCTCATGTTCCGATGCCGCACATCCCGCCCCTCGATGGCGAAGATCACTTCCTCGGCGACATTGGTCGCGTGGTCGGCGAGGCGCTCCAGGTACTTGGAGATGAAGATGATCCGCGTGGCGCGGCTGATGGTGTGCGCGTCCTCCAGCATGTAGGTGAGGAGCTCGCGGAAGACCTGGACATTGAGGGCGTCCACCTCGTTGTCCGCGACCAGCACGCGCCGCGCCTGGACGACATCCCCGGTCACGAAGGAGTCCAGCGCGTCCCGGGTCATCGCGCGCACCTTCTCCGCCATGACGGGAAGATCGATGTAGGGCTTGAGCTGCGGCTCCGCGTTCAGCTCCACCACGCGCTCTGCGATGTTGACCGAGAGGTCGCCCATCCGCTCCAGGTCCGTGGTCACCTTGAGGGCGGCGATGATGAGGCGCAGGTCCCCCGCCGCCGGCTGGCGCAGCGCGATGATGCGCACGGCCAGGTCGTCGGACTCCATCTCCATCCGGTCCACCTCGCGGTCCCGCCGCTGCACCTCCTCGGCCAGCTGCGAGTCGCGTGTGGTGAGCGCGGCAAGGCTGTCCGCGATCATGGCCTCCACCAGCCCGCCCATGGTGAGGATCTTCTTCTTGAGCTCCAGGAGCTCGGCGTCGAACTCCTGGCGAACGACTCGCGTCACTAGCCGAACCTCCCGGTGATGTAGTCCTCGGTGCTCTTCTGCTGGGGGTTGGTGAAGATCTGCTCGGTGGGAGCGAACTCGATGAGTTCCCCCATGTAGAAGTAGCCCGTCATGTCGGAGACCCGCGCGGCCTGCTGCATGTTGTGGGTCACGA
>CAZWKH010000335.1:0-2080 GCA_964633885.1 uncultured bacterium
ACCGAGGATCTCGCCACCTATCCGCGCGACCTGCCCCGGGATCTGCGCCTGGCCCGGGAGACGGGGGTGGACCTCTGCTTCACCCCCGCGGCGGACCGGATCTACCGTCCGGGGCGGCGCACCGAGATCCATGTGACCGGTCTGGAGAGCCGCCTGGAAGGAGCGACCCGCCCCACCCACTACGCGGGAGTGGCGCTGGTGGTGCTCAAGCTTCTCCACATCGTGGAGCCCCAGGTGATGATCCTGGGCCAGAAGGACGCGCAGCAGGCCCTCATCCTGGAGCGGATGGTGGAGGATCTCGATCTGCCGGTGAAGCTGGTGCGCGGCGCCACCCGCCGCGAGCCGGACGGGCTCGCCATGTCGAGCCGCAATGTCTACCTCTCGCCCGAGGACCGGCGTGCGGCACCGGTGCTCCACCGCGCTCTGCGGGCCGCGCGGCAAGCGGCGCTCGCGGGAGAGCGCTCGGCGGCCAGGCTCCTCGCCCTCATCCGGCGCGAGATCGCCGGCGAACCGCGGGTGCGGCTCGACTACGCGGCGGTCGTGAACGCTCGCAGCCTCGAGGACCTGCGCCGCGTGGAGGGGCGGGTGCTCATCCCCATCGCCGCCTATCTCGGGCGGACGCGCCTCATCGACAACGAGGAGTTCACCGTACCCGGGGGGCGGCGATGAACGGCTCCGGAGCGGCGGCCCTGGTGCTGGCGGCGGGCAAGGGGACGCGGATGAAGGCCGACCTGGCCAAGGTGCTCTTTCCGATCGACGGGCGGCCGCTCATCCACTTCGTCCTGGACGCGGTGGAGGAGGCCGGGTTCTCGCGGGCCGTGGTCATCGTGGGGCACCAGGCGGAGCTGGTGCGGGAGACCCTGGCCGGTCGCGATGTGGAGTTCGCCCTCCAGGCCGAGCAGCTCGGCACCGGCCACGCCGTCCTCTGCGCGGCGCCGCTTCTCGAAGGATTCACCGGGGACGCGGCGGTGCTGGCCGGAGACGCGCCCCTCATCCGTGGCGCGACCCTGCGGCGGATGATGGAGCGCCATCGCGACGCCCGGGCCACGGTGACGGTTCTCACCGCCCTCCTGGAGGATCCTTCCGGCTACGGGCGGGTCCTGCGCGACGGTCCCGGCGGGCGGGTCGTGGCCATCGTCGAGGACAAGGACTGTTCCCCGGAGCAGAAGCGCATCCGGGAGATCAACTCCAGCATCTACGCCTTTTCCTATCCCTTCCTTGCCGGCGCCCTGGGTCGCATCGACAACCGCAACCGGCAGGGCGAGTACTACCTGACGGACACCGTGTCCCTGGCCTTCCGCGAGGGGCGCCCCGTCGAGGGGATCGTGGTGGAGGACCCCGCCGAAGTCTCCGGCATCAACACGCCCGAGCAGCTCGACCGGGCCAGGACCGTGATGAGGGAGCGCAGTCATGAGTGAGCGGATCTGGGCGGGTTGGCGGATGGCCTACATCCGGCAGGCGGCGGCCGGGCACCCCTCGGGCGGCGAGACCTGCCTCTTCTGCCGCGTCGCCGCCGTGGCGGCCTCGGTGGAGACCCTCGTCCTGGAGCAGTACCCCCATTGCCTGGTGATGCTGAACGCCTTCCCCTACACCAGCGGCCACCTCATGGTCGCGCCGCGCCGCCATGAGGAGTCGCTCATGGGCGGGAGCCCGGAAGAGCGCGCCGAGGTGCTGGCGGCGGTGGAGCGCGCGCGCCGGGCGCTCGCGCGCGAGTACCGGCCCGACGGCTTCAACATGGGCGCGAACCTCGGGCGCGCTGCAGGGGCGGGGGTGCTCGGGCACCTGCACTGGCATGTGGTCCCGCGATGGGTGGGGGACACCAACTTCATGCCCACCCTGGCCGACGCGCGGGTGCTCCCGGAGGCGCTCACCGAGACCTACGGGCGGCTCCTGCGCGCCCTCGCCGAGGAACCGCTGGAGGGGCTCACCCTCTCGGAACGGGGACATGTCCCGTAGGCGCGGGCGCTTCCGCTGGACCGCGCTGGCCATCGCGCTCGCGGCCGGAGCGGCGCTGGGAGCGGTGGCCTGGGGGCTCACGCATCGCGAGCGCGGCACCCTTCCTCCCCCACCTGGCTATCCG
>CAZWKH010000336.1:0-2075 GCA_964633885.1 uncultured bacterium
CGCGGCGCTTGAGCAGCGCCTCCACATCCGGCGGGTAGGGGACCTTGCCCCAGATGAGCATGGCGGGATCGATGCGGTAGTCGTTCACGATCGCCGTCCCGCCCGGCTTGAGCCACTCCAGGTGGCGGACCGCCTCGAGGCGCTCCAGGCCCAGGAGAATGTCGGCCTGTCCCTGGGGGATGAGCGGCGAGAAGACCTCCTCGCCGTAGCGGACCTGGCAGGTCACGCTGCCGCCCCGCTGGGCCATCCCATGCACCTCGCTCTTGCGCACCGAATGGCCCTTGAGGAGAGCCGCCTCGGCGATCACCTCCCCCGCGAGCAGGATCCCCTGGCCGCCGACCCCGGCGATGAAGATGTTGGTGATCATCGGACCTTCCCCGCGAGATAGGCGTGGATGGCGTCCGCGGCCTTGCGCCCGGAACGGATGGCGTGGGCCACGGTGCCGAACCCGTTCGACAGGTCGCCCCCCGCGAACACGCCCTGAAGGTTGGTGGAGTTGGAGAAGTCCGTCGTCACCAGCCCCTGGTCGTGGCGGAGCGTGGAGGGCAGCTCCGAGAACCCGGCGCGCTCGCCCACCGCGGCCACGACCTGGTCGAACTCCTGGGTGTGCTCCGACCCGGGCACCGGGACCGGCCTGGGCCGCCCGCTTGCGTCCGGCGCGCCGGGCTGCATGCGGGTAAAGGTGACCTTGAGCCTGCCTCCGGCCATCTCGATGCGGGTGGGCGCGAGGAAGGGGACGATCTTGATCCCTTCCTCGACGAGGTCGCGCACATCCTCGGGGATGGCGGGCATGTCCTCGAGGGCCCGGCGGTAGGCGACCACCGGAGCGGCCCCCATGCGCTTCACCGACCGCGCGACATCGATGGCGGTGTTGCCGCCGCCCACCACCAGAACATGCTTGCCGATCTCTGTCTTCCGGCCGAAATTGAGATCGCGGAGCAGCTTCACCCCATGCACCACGCCCCCCAGGTCTTCGCCGGGGATGCCCATGGGGCGCGCCTCCGAGAATCCGGTGGCGATGAAGACGGCGTCGAAGTCCCGGTCGATCTGCGCGAAGGGAATGTCGCGCCCCACGGCCACTCCAGGGCGGAACTGGACGCCCAGCTCGCGCAGCGGCTCGAGCGAGCGCTCGATCACATCCCGCGGCAGGCGGAAGGCGGGGATGCCCGCGGTGAGCATGCCGCCGATCTCGGGAAGCTGCTCGAAGACGGTGACCGGATGCCCCTCTGCGGCCAGGTAATAGGCCGCGGTGAGCCCGGCGGGGCCGCTTCCCACCACGGCCACGCTGCCCTTGCGCGGCGCGGGCCGGGACGGCGGCCTCCGGTCCTGGGAGAGCCCGAAGTCCCCCAGGAAGCGCTCCACGGCGCGCACCGAGAGCCGCCCCTCAGTGCCGTTGTGGAACTGCCCGGCCAGCTCGCCGAAGCGCTTCTCGTAGATCCCGCGCAGGTCGAGCCCCAGCGCGTTGGTGTCCATTTCGCAGGGATGGGGGCAGACCCGCCCGGTGATGGCGGGGAAGGGATTGGTCTTGAGGAGCAGCGCGTAGGCCTCGGCGTGGCGGCCCTCCAGCGCGAGCTGAAGGAACCCGCCCACATCGTTCGCCGCCGGGCAGTTCCAGCAGACCTGCTGGCAGAGGCTGCAGCCGTTGCAGAGCTCGTCGTTCACGCGGGGGGTATGCTCGGCGAAGCCGATGGCGGGGCAACCCACCGAGAGGCAGGCCTCGCAGTGGGTGCAGATCGTCTCGTCCACCTGGACCGGCGGACCAAAGACCAGCCGGTCGTGCAGCACGCACCCGTTCTGCACCACGATCACCGAGAACTCGTCGGCCGCCACCTCCTCGCGGATCGCCTGCTCCAGGTCCTGGAGCTTGTAGGCGTCGGCGGTGCGAACCCGCTTCACCCCCACGGCGCGGGCCAGGGCGGGGATGTCCGCCCGCGGCGCCGCTTCTCCGGAGAGGCGCTTGCCCGTGGCGGGATGGTCTTGATGCCCCGTCATCGCCGTGGTGCGGTTGTCCAGCACGATGAGGGTGCCGGAGCCGCCGTTGTAAACGGCGTCGAGGAGCCCGGTGATGCCGGAGT
>CAZWKH010000337.1:0-2033 GCA_964633885.1 uncultured bacterium
AACATCGACACCTCGGACACCGGCCGCATCAGCGAAGACCTGGTCCGGATCTGGGTGACGGCCGGCCTCGGCATCTCCCTCTTCATCCTCCCGCCCCTGGTCGCCCGGCGGCGCGGGCTCCGTCCGCGGGGCGCCCTCCTCCTGTATCTCCTCGGAGCCGCGCTCCTCGCCGCCTTCTATCTGGCCTGGCCGCAGTGGTCCGAGGCGGTCCGCTCCCGGCGGGTGGTGCAGCTCGCCCTCGGATTCCACCTCCTTGTCGCGTACCTCCCCTTCATGGTGCCCGGGGAGCGGAACGGCTTCTGGCAGTTCAACCGCGCGCTCTTCCTGCGCGTCCTTGTCGGAGCCATCTACTCGGCGGTCCTCTTCGCCGGACTCTCGATCGCGATCCTTGCGCTCGACAAGCTCCTCGGCCTGGAATTCAACGAGAACATCTACCCGAAGCTCTTCGTCGTCATCGCCTTCGTTTTCCACACCTGGTTCTTCCTCGGCGGCGTGCCCTCGGATCTGCCCGCCCTGGAGAGGCGGGAGGACTACCCGCAGGGCCTCAAGCTCTTCAGCCAGTACATCCTCACGCCGATCGTCGCGGTCTACATCGTCATCCTCACCGCTTACATGGTCCGCATCATCGTGACCGGAGTCTGGCCGAGCGGATGGATCGGGTACCTGGTCTCCTGCGTCGCTGTGGTCGGGATGCTCTCGCTGCTCCTCGTGCACCCCATCCAGGACCGCCCCGAGAACCGCTGGGTCCGGAGCTACGCGCGGGGCTTCTACATCGCGCTCCTGCCTTCCATCGCCATGCTGCTCCTGGCCATCTGGAAGCGGGTCGGGCAGTACGGCATCACCGAGAACCGCTATTACCTGATCCTGCTCGCCCTTTGGCTGGCCGCGATCGCCGTCTACTTCACCCTGCGCCGGCCCGGCAACATCAAGGTCGTCCCGGCCACCCTCGCCCTGCTCGCGCTGGGCACATCCCTGGGGCCCTGGGGTGCCTATGCGGTCTCCCGCCGCAGCCAGGAGGGGCGCCTCGAGCGGCTCCTCACCGACAACGGCCTGTGGCAGGAGAACCGCGTCCGGGCCGCCGCGTCGCCCGACTCCATCACCTTCGAGACCCGGCGCGAGCTGAGCGCCGTGCTCGAATACCTGGTGGATGTGCATGGGACCAAGACACTGCGGCGCTGGTTCCCGGACCTGCCGGATGCGACCGAAGGCGAGAGCGCGGACGCGCGCCCCGAGGAAGGCTCGCTCCCGCAGCGGACGGCGTCCGGCGCCATGGCCCGGCTCGGTCTCGACTTCGTGGGCCGCTGGGAGGCCCCCGCCGAGGAGGGCGAGGGGGAGCGGCTCAACCTGGCGGCGAAGCAGGACTCGACGGCGATCGCCATCGCGGGCTTCACCCATGTCTGCCGCGTGGAACGGGTCCTGCCGGCGGATTGGGTCGTGGACGGAAGGCCGTACACCCTGGACTACGACGCTGCCCGCCGGGCCTTCGTGGTCCTCGCCGAGGGCGACTCGCTGCTGACGATCCCCATGGACGGCATGCTCGGCGAGGTCCGCGCCTACCGGCGCGAGCGCTGGGGCGGGCGGATGGTTCCCGCCTCCATGATGCGGCTCACCGCGGAGAACGACCGCCTGCGCGCGATGCTCGTCCTGCGCAGCGTCACGGGGCCTCTGGAAGAAAGGCCGTCGGTTCTGGGCGAGCTCTACCTCGAGTTCCGCAGCGTGGCTACTGCAACACCACCCAGCGGCGCGTCGCGGTGAGGGCCCCCGCGTCCACGCGGACGAAGTAGACGCCGGCGGGGAGCGGGCGGCCGTCGGCGTCCCCCGGGCCCAGGCGCAGCTCGACAAGTCCGGCCTCGCGCCGCCCCAGATCCCGGCTCCACACCACGCGGCCGGAGACATCCGCGACCGCGACCCGAACCTCCGCGGCTTCCTCCAGCCGGAACCGAAGGAGCGAGGATCCCGTCGCCGGTGAAGGAGAGGGCCCGGAGAGCGTGAGACTCGGCGGGCGCATCCCGTCCGCGAGGCCGGTCGCCGTC
>CAZWKH010000338.1:0-2009 GCA_964633885.1 uncultured bacterium
GGGGTGGACTTCTACAACGCGGCGCCCGTCCCCCACGACGGGATGTTCTGGCTGAACCGGGGGTTCGCCGCCGGGATAGGCCTCCTCGCGGTGGTCTTCGCCGAGCGGCGTTTCGCTGCCTCCCTGCGGGGAGCCGACGCAGGCAAGGGTGCGCTGCGCCGCGCCGAGGTTGCCCGCGCGGCGGCCATGGACCGGGGTGGGGCGGGCGACGCCGCCGCGGCTCTTGCCACCTACGCTTCCTCGGCGGGGGCCTCCCTGGCCGGAATGGCCATGCGCAGCGGCAGGCCGAGCTTTCTCCAGGGCACCATGGAGGTCCTGCGCGCCGAGCTGCGGGAGCTGCGCAGTTCCGCCGGGCTCTATCTCTTCGTGCCGATCATTCTCCTCCAGGTGATCGGGACCGCCGCCTTCGCGGTGGGCGCCTTCGAGACGCCCCTCCTCAACACGGCGGGCACCATCGCGACGAGCGCCATGAACACCCTCACGCTCCTGGTCACGCTCCTCCTGCTCTTCTACACCGTCGAGTCCCTGGAGCGGGAGAAGAACACCGGCTTCGGCGCCATGTTCCACGCCACTCCGGTGCGCACCGCCGCGATCCTGCTCGGCAAGGCCCTCGCCAACAGCTTCGTGGGGGTCGTCGTGCTGCTGGCCGCGTTTCTGGGGTCGGCGGTGGTGATCCTCTTCGAAGGGAAGATGCCGGTGGACCCCCTGCCCTTCCTGCTGGTGTGGGGGCTCCTGCTCGTCCCCACCTTCATCGCCTGGACGGGGTTCACGGGGGCCCTGTGGGCGCTCACCGGGAACCGGTTCACCACCTACGGCATCGGGCTGGGCGTGCTCATCCTCACCGGCTATCTCCAGATGGCCGGGAAGATGTCCTGGGTGGGGAATTGGGACATCTGGTCCGTGGTGCGATGGAGCGACCTCGGGGTGTTCGAGCTGGACCGCAAGGCGCTGCTTCTGAACCGCGTCATGGTGCTGGGCCTCGGCGCGTTCTTCATCACCCTGACCGCCCGCGTGTTCGCGCGGCGCAGCCCGGACGCGATCCGCATCATGGACCGCCTGCGCGCCGGTGCCCTGGCGCGGGGGAGCGTGGCGCTCCTGCCGTCGCTGCTGGTCGTGCTCCTGGCGGGCTCCTTCCTCGGCGCCGCGGTCAATCAGGGCTTCGAGGGGGGCTCCGCCAAGAAGCTCATGAAAGATTACTGGCGCAAGAATGTCGCCACCTGGAAGGACGCCCCGCTGCCGGGGATCGCGCGGGCGGACATCGACCTGGATCTGGAGCCGCGCGATCGCGCGTTCCGCACCGAGGGCTCCTACCTGCTCGTCAACCGCCACGACCGTCCGCTCCGCCAGATCCCGCTCACCATCGGGCTCGGCTGGGAGGAACAGGAGTGGACCGTGAACGGGGAGAGCGTGACCCCCGAGGACCGGTCGCACCTCCTCGTGTTCACCCCGGCCCGTCCACTGGCCCCCGGCGACACCGCTCGCATCGGGTTCAAGTACCGGGGCGTCTTCCCGAAGGGCGTGACCAGAAACGGGGGCGGCCTCCCGGAGTTCATTCTCCCCTCCGGCGTCGTGTTGACGAGCTTCCGGCCCACCTTCGTGCCGGTGCTGGGCTTCCAGGAGGACATCGGAGTCGACGAGAAGAACCGGTACGACGCGAAGGAGTACCCGGACGACTTCTACCTGGGTGTGACGAAGAGCGGTTTCGGCGTGGATCGCCCCTATCCAACCCGCGTCCGCGTCACCGGGCCCGCCGAGTACACGCTGAACTCCGTTGGGACCTGCGTGAGCGACACGGTGGTCGCGGGGCGGCGCACCGCGGTGTGGGAGAGCGACCACCCGGTCCAGTTCTTCAATGTCATCGCGGGCCGCTGGGAGGTTCTGCGCGGCGAGGGCACCGCGGTCTTCTACGACCGCAAGCACAGGGTGAATGTGGAAGAGATGCGGGAGGCACTGGACGCGGCCCGCCGGTACTACTCGGAGTGGTTCCTGCCCTTCCCCTGGCGCGAGCT
>CAZWKH010000339.1:0-1955 GCA_964633885.1 uncultured bacterium
CCGCTTCGGCGAAGGCGATGGCATGGGCGGCTTCGGCGACCGCCATGGCGCCGCAGGGCGACTGCTCCGCCTTCTGGAAGCCCACATCGAAGCGCACCCCGGCCTGGTGTTGAAGCAAGAGCGCCGCGGCCGCAAGCTGGGCACGCCGCACTCGGATTGGACCCGGCCGCCGATCCACCGCTCTGAACTCGAGGTGCTCCTCACCGGCTATGCGCACCCCCTTCCCGCGATGCTGGACCATCTCGCGGCATGCCTGCGCCCGACTGAGGACTCCGCGGACACCCCGGAGTCCCGCTTCCGCTCCCACGGCGGATGGGTCCACCTGCGCGCCCTCTGCCAGGCGCTCCTCTCCATGCTTCCCTTCACAAGAGGGAATCTGTGGGGAGAGGAAGGCCCCATCGAGGCCACCGACGCGCCGGCCCGCCGCACGCTTCTGCACCGGCATCTCTGGTACCTCGTCGCGGGGCTCCGGGAAGAGGATATCCGGCAGCAGCCTGCCGACCGAGGAGAGGACCGCGTCGAGCGGGCTCTGGTCGCCGTCGCCGTGGAGATGGTGCTCCGCGCCGCGGACCTCGGGAACCCGGAGTGGGACGGTCTCTCACAGCAGCAACTCTTCTGCCGTCTGGCCGGGGTAAGCGGGGAGGAATACTCCGGCAGCTGGCGCCGCCCCCTCGACTATCTCGTTCGCCGCTGCCGCGGGATCCTGAGGAAGCAGGCCGATGAAGCCTGATCCAGGGCGACGCGCGGTCCTGCCCGATCCCGCCGTCTTCGCGACGGCCCACGAGGAGCTGGAGCGGCTCCTGGCCATGGGCCAGCACCCGTCGGTGGAAGCCCTCCTTCTGCGGGAGTACATCCTGCTCTTCGAGGAAGCCCCGCGGGTCCTCTGGGAGGCCTTCGGGTTCCGGATGGCGTTCCGCCTGGCCGCCGCCGTCACAGGGGACGCGGCGGGCCGCCTCTTCGAGGAAGACCGCGATCGACTAATGCGTGCGCTGACGCTGGCCGCCTCCTTCGGAGCGGTTCCCGAGCAACGGCACGCGACGGAGTGGGACGGGGCGCTCGAGCGAGCGGAGCAAGCCCTGCGGGAGGCTGCCGGCGGACCGGCGGCGGGCCCGGACCACGGAAGCGCAGGGGACCACGAGGGCCCCGAGGAAGCCTCCATCCTCATCCCGGTCGTCCTCCGGCCGAACACCGGCCCCTCGGGGACGCTCCCCCTCTACGCGGGGATCTCGGTGGCGATGGTCATCAGGTTGGGTGTAGGGGTGTATCCGCGATTCCAGCGGAGTGGAGCGCGTGAGCTCGCGGTGGACGGGCGCATCGACGAGGCCTCGCGGCATGCCATGAGGGAGAGCCTCCCGGCGGTCGCCGGCTTCGGGCCGCCGGGCGCGCCCCGGGTGGACCGATGCCTTTTCAGGTTACGCTGGAGCGAGCCCGCCGCGGCCCTCACCGGCCGCGGCGTTTTTCTTTTCCGGCTGCGCTTGCCGATAAAGTCCCCGGGCCCCATGCCTCGCCCGCCCACCCCCGCCGCGCTGCCCTCCGCGCCGCTCCTTTCCTGCGCCCCGGCCGCACCATCGTTGATACCCTCTGGTCGCACCGCCTGCGAGGCCGCGGCCCGCGCACCGTCGCCATCGGCGGCGGGCACGGCCTGGCTACATTGCTGCGTGGCCTGAAAAACGCCACCAATAACCTGGTCGCCGTGGTCACGGTCGCTGATGACGGCGGCTCCTCCGGCCGCCTGCGCCGCGAGCTGGGCATCCTGCCGCCCGGCGATATCCGCAGTTGCCTGGCCGCCCTCTCCAGCGACGAAGCCCTGCTTGCCCAGCTCTTCCAGTACCGCTTCCCAGCCGGTGATTCTGGCCTGGAAGGCCACTCCTTCGGCAACCTGTTCATCAGCGCCCTGGCCGATATCACCGGTAGCTTTGAAGAAGCCGTGGTTGAATCCGGGCGCATCCTGGCCG
>CAZWKH010000340.1:0-1935 GCA_964633885.1 uncultured bacterium
ATGTCGGGTTCGAGTGCCCCAACGAGTTCGTGGCGGGCTACGGGCTCGATTACAACGGCCTCTACCGCAACCTTCCCTACATCGGAGTGCTCAAGCAGGAGGTCTACCGCCGGCCGTGACCGCACCCCGCTCCCATCGCCATCTCCTGATCCGCGGCGGCACCCTGGTCACCATGGACCCGGGGCGCCGCGTCCTCGAGGGCGATCTCCTCATCACCGACGGCCGGATCGCGGCCGTCGGCCCCGGCATCGATCCCCCTGCGGCCACGCGGCTCCTGGAGGCGCGCGGGCTCGTGGTTCTCCCCGGCTTCATCCAGGCCCATGTGCATCTCGGCCAGGCCCTCTTCCGGGGGCTCGCCGAGGACCGTCCGCTTCTCGCCTGGCTGCGCGAGCGGGTCTGGCCGCTGGAGGCGGCGCACGACGAGGACAGCGCCTATGCCTCCGGCCTCCTGGGGGCGGCGGACTGCCTGCTCTCGGGCACCACCACCCTGCAGGAGATGGGCCTGGTCCACGGCATGAAGGGGATCTTCCGCGCCATCCGCGACTCGGGGTTGCGCGCGGTGGCGGGGAAGTGCCTGATGGACTCGGGCGAGGGCGCCCCGCCCACCCTCCTCGAGGATCCGGACCGAGGCATCGAGGAAGCGCGCGAGCTCTACCGCCGCTGGCACGGCGAAGCCGGGGGAAGGATCCGCGGCGCCGTCTGCCCCCGCTTCATCCTCTCCTGCTCCCCCGGACTCTGGGAGAGGACCGTCGCCCTGGCCGCGGAACTCGGTGCGCCGGTGCATACCCACCTTCTGGAGAGCGAGGCGGAGGAGGCCGCGGTGCGGGCATCGACCGGCACGGGCCAGATGGAGTTCCTGCACAGGGCGGGGGTGCTCGACGCCGATCTGCGCGTGGCCCATGCGGTCTGGCTGCGCGAGGCCGATCTGGAGGTCCTCGGCGGGCGGCCGCTCAAGATCGCCCATTGCCCCTCCGCCAACCTCAAGCTCGGCTCGGGCATCGCGGACCTCAAGTTCCTGCGCGCGCAGGCGAATCTGGCGGTGGGCATCGGCTGCGACGGCGCCCCCTGCAACAACGACATGGATGTCCTCGAGGAGATCCGCCTGGCCGCGCTCCTGCAGGGATGGAAGGGGGGACCGGGCAGCCTCACCGCGCAGGCCGCGCTGGAGCTGGCCACGATCGAGGGCGCGAGAGCGGTCGGCTGGGAGGACACGATCGGCAGCCTCGAGACCGGCAAGGCGGGGGATCTGGTCCTGCTGGACCTGGAACGCCCGCAGAGCTTCGGCGCCGCGCCGGTGCCCCTCGCCGACCGCATCGTCTACGGCGCTGCGCGCGACGCGGTGCGCTGGGTCGTGGTGGACGGTGAGATCCTGGTGGAGAGCGGCCGGCTGACCCGCTTCGAGCCCGAGGAAGTCATGGGGCGGTCCGCAGAGGCGATCCGCGATCTTCTGGCGCGGGCGGAGATCCGGTGAACGGGGCCGGCGCGGCCTCCGAGCAGGGTGCGCGCGACCGCGAGGCCGCGGCGATTCTAGGCCACCCGACCTTCCTCCGCGAGATTCCCAAGACCGACCTGCATATCCATCTCGACGGCTCGATCCGCATCGAGACGGTGCGCGAGCTGGCCCTGGAGCAGGGGCTCGGCCTGGCCCGCGCCACGGAGGCGGAGCTCCGGCGGAACCTCGTCTGCGGCGACGCCTGCGAGTCGCTGGAGGAGTACCTGGAGGCGTTCCGCCACACCCTGGCCGTGCTCCAGGATCCCCGCGCGATGCGGCGCGTGGCCCGGGAGCTGGTGGAGGACGTCGCGCGGGAGAACATCCGCTACATGGAAGTGCGCTTCTCGCCGATCCTCCACGATCTGCGCGGCCACGACATGGCGGAGATCCTGGACGCGGTGCTGGCCGGGCTCGACGAGGCCTCGCGGGCGACGGGGGTGGCG
>CAZWKH010000341.1:0-1887 GCA_964633885.1 uncultured bacterium
GGATCGCCGCCTTCGCCTGGGCCGCCTCCTTGGCGTCCTTCTCCGCGGCCCGCCGCGCCTTGGCGGCCGCATCCTCTTCACGGCGGCGCCGCTCCACATGCCGCGCGACCTCCCGGTTGAGCCGGTCCACCTCGCGGGCCAGCCGGTCCCGCTCGAAGCGCAGGGCCTCGACCTCCGCGCGGGCAGGATCCGCCTGCGGCGCGGGTCTCGCCTTCGCGCCGGCCGGGTTCTCTCCCTTGAGCTCCGTCGCCGGCGCCCGCCGTCGCGGACGGCGCAATGCCCGGACCAGCGGCCAGAGCTCCGGACGCGGATCCTGGAGCAGGGCAAGGATCCATCGCGCGCGGGTCGCGGCATCCGCCATGGGCATGGCGCGCAGCCGGGCGCGCAGGGCCGCCGGATCCTCGCCGGCCAGGGCTTCGGGCGCTCCGCCCAGATCCTTGAGCATGAGCGTGAGCACGGGCTTGCGGACGGCGGGATGCCCGGCCAGGCGCTCGCCGAGGAGATCGGCCACCTTCTCCACCCCCAGGCTCTGCATGCGGTAGCCCTTCTTGCGGGCCCCGCATTGCTCGGCCAGGGCAAAGAGGTTGTGCTCCCCCGCGTAGATGCGGGCGGCCTCGGCGAGGGCCTCGGCGGGGAAGGACGGGTCGGCTGCCATGGGGGCAGTGTAGCGCGGGAGGGAGGCGGCGCGAACCCGCGGGGGGCCGGGCCGGCCTGCCCGTCCGCCGCGCCGCTCAGCGGTTGCGGCGTGAGGTGGCGAGCAGCGCGGCGAGGAACCCCGCGAAGAGCATGAGAACGATGGATGCGCCGGGGCTCACATCGAGGATGTAGGCCAGGCTCAGGCCCACGAGGACGCTCAGCACTCCCATCCCCACGGAGACGCCGATCAGGGCCACGATGTTGCTGGTGACGAGCCGCGCGGCGGCGCCGGGGATGACGAGAAGCGCGGTGACCAGGATCACCCCGACCAGCTTGATGCTGACCACGATGGTGACCGCGAGCAGGACCAGGAGCCCGAAGTAGAGGAAGTCGACGGGGATCCCCGCCACCCGCGCCATCTCCTCGTCGAAGACATAGAAGTAGAGCTCCTTGGCGAAGGCCACCAGGAGCAGGAAGACCACACCGGTCAGCGCGATCATCCAGGGTAGGTCGCTGGGCAGAATCGAGAGGATGCTCCCGAAGAGATAGCCGAAGAGGTTCGCCGTGCTCCCCTTGCGCAGGCCGAGGAAGATCACGCCCAGCGCCATGGCCACGGCGAGGAAGATGCCGATGGTGCTGTCCTCCGCCACCCGCCGCCGCCGGCTCACGGCGCCGATCGCGAAGGCGGTGGCGATGGAGAACACCGCGGCCCCCCAGGTGGGGTCCAGCCCCAGCAGCACGGCCAGGGCCACCCCGCCGAAGGCGGCGTGGCTTACCCCCTGGCTCACGAAGGCCATCCGGCGCAGCACCACGAAGACCGAGAGGAAGGCGCAGGTGGCGCCGATCATGGCCCCGCCGAGGAACGCCCGCTGCATGAAGCCCAGCCCGAGCATCTCGCGCAGGTGCTCAATCATGGGCGTGCCTCGTGCGGTGGGCGTGATAGGCCTCGGCGATCACCTCGTCGGTCAGCCCCACCGCAGGGCCGGTGAAGCAGAGCTCGCGGTTCAGGCAGAGGATCCGGTCGGTGTGCGAGCGGATGAGGGCCACATTGTGGCTCACCATCAGGATGGTGAGCCGCACTTCCTTCTTGAGCCTCGAGAGCAGGTGGAGCAGCGCCTCCTCTCCCTCCCGGTCCACGCCCACCGTGGGCTCGTCGAGGATGAGGAGCTTGGGATCGGAGACCAGCGCCTGGGCGATGAAGACCCGCTGCTGCTCGCCTCCGGAGAGACGGCCGATGGGGCGGTCCGCGCG
>CAZWKH010000342.1:0-1861 GCA_964633885.1 uncultured bacterium
GGCTCTGGGGGCTGGCGATCCCGAGGGGGGCTTTGAGCTGCTGGATCGCATGATGGCCTTCGACCCCGGACTGAAGGTCATCATGGTGACCGGGAACGACAGTCGCGAGAACGCTCTGCGGGCGGTGGATCGCGGCGCCTGTGATTTCTTCACCAAGCCCATCGCCCTGGAGGAACTGCGCGTCCTCCTGCGGCGCACCGTGGCGATGCGGAGGCTGGAGTCCGAGAACTCCTCCTTGCGCGAGCGGCTCCGGCGCGAGGGGAGCATGGGCCGGCTCTTCGGCCAGAGCGTGGAGATCCAGCGCGTGTTCCGGCTCATCCGCAAGGTCGCCCCCGCCGAGGTCACGGTGCTCATCACCGGCGAGAGCGGCACGGGCAAGGAGCTGGTGGCCCGGGAGATCCACCGGCTCTCCCCCCGCGCCGACCGTCCCTTCGTGAGCATCAGCTGCGGAGCGATTCCGGAGAACCTTCTGGAGAGCGAGCTCTTCGGCCATGAGAAGGGCTCCTTCACCGACGCCTACGCCTCGCGGGAGGGCAAGCTGGAGACCGCGAACGGCGGGACGGTGTTCCTGGACGAGATCGGCGAGATGCCGCTGCCGCTGCAGGTGAAGATCCTGCGCTTCCTGCAGGAACGCGAGATCGAGCGGGTGGGAGGGCGCAAGGTGATCCCGCTGGACCTGCGCGTGGTCGCTGCGACCCATCGCAACCTGAAGGAGGATGTCGTCCGGGGGCGGTTCCGCGAGGACCTCTACTTCCGCCTCTCGGTGGTCAACATCGATCTCCCGCCGTTGCGCGAGCGCAAGGCGGATGTCACCTACCTCGCGCAGTGTTTCCTCGACCGCTACAGCGCGGAGTTCGGGCGGCACAAGCTCTCCTTCAGCCGCGAGGCGTTGCGCGCCCTGCAGCGGTATCCCTGGCCCGGCAATGTCCGGGAACTGGAGCACCGCGTGCAGCGGGGCATCGTGCTGTCCCGGGGACGCGTCATCCGCGCGGACGACCTGGAGCTGGACGGGGAAGAGGACACCGAGGTCGCGAACCTGCGGGCCGCGCGGGAGGAAGCCGAGCGGCGGGTGGTGACCGAGGCCCTGCGCCGCAGCTGCGGGAACATCGCCCGGGCGGCAAGGGAGCTGGAAATTTCGCGTCCCACCCTTCACGATCTGCTCCACAAGTTGGACCTCAATGCCGCGAGCTTCAAGAACGGGATGGGGCCGGGAGACCGGAAGGAGGAGAGCTAGGTGGGGGGATCGCTTCGCCTGGGGGGTGTCGTGACGGCTGCCCTCTGGATCCTGTCGCCGGCGGCCTCCCAGGCCTCCGGGTCCATGCTGGATTCCGACCCGCCCGGAGCGCGGCTCTACCTCTCCGGGCCGGTCACCCTGGGGGGGACGGCGCCGCTCCCTCTCGAGGACCTTCCCTCCGGCCGCTACCGCCTGCAGCTGGGCGGCGCGGGGCTCGCGGAGGCCCGTGGCCGGCTGACCTGGGACGAGGCGGCGGGGGAGGCCCGGATCGCGGCGGCCGTGGGGCCGGTCGCGGTGGCCATGCCGCCCGGCTTCGCGCATCTGGGGATGGGCGAGACGACGCGGGGATGGCTCTTCATCGCAGGCGGCGCGGCCGGATTGACCGGAGCTCTGCTCCAGGCCTCGGACCTGGCCGACGCCCGGGAGGAGGCGGACCGGGCCTGGGACCAATACGACGAGGCGGCCTCGGGGGAGGAGTTCACCGAGGCGCGCCTGGATCTGCTGGCGGCGCATGACCGCGAGGCCGACGCGGCGGAACTGAGAGATCTCTGGGTCGGGGCCATGGGCGTTTTCTGGGCCGGGGCCGCGGTGGAGGGGTGGCTGCTGACGCCGCGCCCCGGGCTACGG
>CAZWKH010000343.1:0-1847 GCA_964633885.1 uncultured bacterium
GGCTGCTGCTCATCGGCCGCCGGGAGCGTTCGCAGCTGCGGAACCTCGTTGATGCCCTCGCACGGCTGCGCGAACGGCTGCCGCGGATCCTGGAACCGCCGGGCCGCCGCCGGGCCACCCGGCCTACCCAGGGGGCGGGGGAGAGACGGCTTGCCGAGAAGAAGCGGCGCGGCAGGGTCAAGGAAGAACGCCGCGGCGGGGACTGGGATTGAGGCCCGGCTGCTCCCCATCCGCCCCCCCCGGCACGCCTGGCGGGCGGCGTTGACCCGCTGGCGCTTCGCGCGAAAACCCGTATGCTAGGGCGCATGCCGCCCGCCGCCGCGCCTCTGGACCAGGTCCTGGCCCGCCGCACCCTCGATCTTCTGCGCATTCCCAGCGTGACCGGGGAAGAAGCCGCCCTGGCCGCTTTCGTGGAGGAGATCCTGGCCGGCGAGGCGAGCCCGGCATTTCTGCGCCGCCATGGCAACGCGGTGGTGGCGGGGTTCGGGGCGGCGGAGCCGTCGCTGGTCCTGGCGGGGCACCTCGACACGGTTCCCGCCAGGGGGAGCCCGGAGCCCGCGATCGCCGAAGGCGAGGTCCGGGGGCTGGGCGCCACCGACATGAAGGGCGGCCTGGCCGTGATGCTGGCCCTCGCGAAGCGGGCCGCGGCGAGGGAGCCCGCCGGTGCGGCGTCGCCCTCCTTCGCTCTGGTCTTCTACGATCGCGAGGAGGGCCCCTTCGAGCAGAACGGCCTGCGCGCTCTCTTCGCGCTGGAGCCCTGGCTCACCCGCGTCGAGCTGGCCCTCCTGCTCGAACCCACCGACAACGCGGTGGAGCTGGGCTGCCTCGGTTCGCTCCACGCACGGATCACCTTTCACGGCCGCGCCGCCCACAGCGCGCGGCCCTGGCTGGGGGAGAACGCGATCCACAAGGCGGGCCCCTTCCTCACCCGGCTCGCCTCGACCCCGCCGCGGGAGCATGCCGAGGGCGCTGCGCTCTTCCGCGAGGTCCTCTCGGCCACCCTCGCCGAGGGCGGTTCGGCGCGCAATGTCCTGCCCGACCGCTTCGCCCTGAACCTCAACTTCCGCTTCGCTCCGGATCGCTCGCCCGAGGACGCGGCGGCGCATGTCCGCTCTCTGGCGCCGCAGGGGACGACGGTGGAGATCGTGGATCTCTCCCCGGCGGCCCCGGCCCGGGTCGACGCGCCCGCGCTGCGGCGCTTCGTGGAGAGCGGCGGGCTCTCGACCCGCGCGAAGCAGGCCTGGACCGATGTGGCCCAGTTCGCGCAGCGCGGCGTGCCCGCCGCCAACTTCGGGCCCGGAATTCCCGAACTCGCTCACGCGCGCGACGAGCGCGTGCCGGTAGCCAACCTCGTTCGATGCCACGATGCGCTCGCCGCGTTCCTGGATGGGAGGCCGTGATGACGCAGCCTGCCGCGCTGCCCGAGAGCGCCTATCTCCGGGGCCTTCCGCCCTATCCCTTCGCGAAGCTGGACGCGTTGCGCGCCGAGGTGGAGGCGCGGGGGGTGCGGGTCATCGACCTCGGAATGGGGGATCCCCACGAGCCGACACCGGACTTCGTGAAGCTGGCCATGACCGAGTCGATCCCCGAGGAGTCCACCTATCCGCGGGTAGCGGGCCTGCCGGAGCTGCGCGGGGCCGCGGCGGCCTGGCTCGGACGCAGGTTCGGCGCCCGCGTGGACCCGGAGCGGGAGATCCTCCCCGTCAACGGGTCGAAGGAGGCCATCTTCACCCTCCCCCTGGCGGTGATGGACCCGCAGACGCGGCCCCTCGCCCTGGTGCCCGACCCCGCCTATCCCGTGTACGCGCTGGGCACCCGGGCATTCGGCGGGGAGGTCTACCCGATGC
>CAZWKH010000344.1:0-1828 GCA_964633885.1 uncultured bacterium
CGGTCATCGTGAACCGGGCGCTCCCCGATGTGCGCGACGGCATGAAGCCGGTGCAGCGGCGGATCCTGGTCGCGATGAACGACCTCAACCTCTCCCCGGACCGGCCGTACCGCAAGAGCGCCAAGATCACCGGGGACGTCAACGGGAACTACCACCCCCACGGCACCTCGGCGATCTACGACGCCATGGTGCGCCTGGCCCAGGACTTCTCGCTGCGCTATCCGCTGGTGGACGGCCAGGGGAATTTCGGCAGCGTGGACGGGGACTCCGCAGCGGCGGAGCGGTACACCGAGGCGCGCCTCTCGGCGGTCGGCATGGAGATGCTCTCGGAGATCGACCGCCAGACGGTGGACTTCCGCCCCAACTACGAAAATGTGCGCGAGGAGCCGGTGGTGCTTCCCGGCCGGTTCCCCAACTTGCTCTGCAATGGCGCCACCGGGATCGCGGTGGGGATGGCCACCAATGTCCCGCCCCACAACCTGAACGAGATCTGCGACGCCGTGTCGGAGATCATCGACAACCCGGATCTCACCGACGACGAGCTACTGCAGATCGTCCCCGGGCCGGACTTCCCGACCGGCGGCATCATCATGGGGCGCGAGGGGATCCGCAGCGCCTACGCCACCGGGCGGGGGCTCATCACCCTGCGGGCGCGGGCGACCATCGAGATCCTGGAGAGCGGCCGCGAGGTGATCCTCGTCACCGAGATCCCCTACATGGTGAACAAGTCGGCGCTCCTGGAAAAGATCGCCGATCTGGTGCGCTCGGGGGCGATCGGCGGGGTGTCCGACCTCCGCGACGAGTCCGACCGCAACGGCATGCGCATCGTGATCGAGCTGAAGCGGGATGTGGCCTCCCAGGTCATCCTGAACCAGCTCTACAAGCACACCCAGATGCAGCAGACCTTCGGCGCCAACCTACTGGCCCTGGTGAACAACCGGCCGGTCACCATGACGCTCAAGGAGATGATCCACCACTTCATCGAGCACCGGCGCGAGGTCATCGTGCGGCGGACGCGCTTCGACCTGGATCAGGCCGAGAAGCGCGCCCACATCCTGGAGGGGCTGCGGATCGCGCTGGACAACATCGACGCGGTGGTGGCGCTCATCCGCGCCAGCAAGGACACCGCGGAGGCCAAGAGCGGCCTCATGACCCGGTTCGGGCTCTCCGACCTGCAGGCCCAGGCCATCCTCGACATGCGCCTCGCAAGGCTCACCGGCCTGGAGAGGGACAAGATCGAGGATGAGTACAAGGAGCTGCAGCGGCTGATCGCGGAGTACAAGGCGATCCTGGCCAGCGAGCGGCGGGTGCTGGACATCATCCAGGGCGAGATGGTGGAACTCAAGTCCAAGTACGGTGACCGCCGCCGGACCGAGATCCAGTCCGCGGAGGGCGAGTTCTCCGTGGAGGACCTGATCGCCGACGAGGACATGGTCATCACCATCAGCCACCTCGGCTACATCAAGCGGCTTCCGGTGAACACCTACCGCCGCCAGCGCCGCGGAGGCCGCGGGGTCACCGGCCAGACCACCCGCGAGGACGACTTCGTCGAGCACCTCTTCATCGCGTCGACGCACTCCTACGTGCTCGTCTTCACGAACATGGGCCGCGTTTACTGGCTCAAGGTCCACGAGATTCCGCAGGGAGGCCGCACCGCCAAGGGCAAGGCCATCGTGAACCTGGTCATGCTGAAGGCGGGCGAGCGTATCGCTTCGGTGGCCGCGGTGCGGGATTTCGATCCCGCCTACTTCCTCCTCTTCGCGACCAAGAAGGGGCAGGTCAAGAAGACCAACCTCACCGCGTACGCCAACGTCCGCCGCGACGGCAT
>CAZWKH010000345.1:0-1811 GCA_964633885.1 uncultured bacterium
CGCGCCGCGCGGAGCCCCGCTCCTTGATGACGGCCCGCGCCCGCTCCCTCTCTCTCGCCGCGCGGTGAACGATTCCCACCATGCACGGCACGAGAACGCCGGGCCCGAGCGTCCAGGCCATGCTTCTGGCGTAATGGAGGGGATGGCGGGGCGAGTACTCGGGGCCGATCAGATGCCGCGGCAACCAGAGCCAATCGCCGCTGGTCATGACCCCGGCTGCGTGCCAGGCCAGCAGGGGCAGGGGGAGCAAGGCGATCCACCGGCGCCTCCGGTCGTACCAGAGAAAAATCGCGGCCGGCAGCCAGAAGATCGCAAGCTCCGCGCGGGCGAGCGGCAGCGACGCAGCGATCGCGGTCAAGAGGAGTGAACGGCGCTCGATCGTCGCCACGAGCCCCCAGGCGAGAAGCGCGGCCGACCAGGGCTCCGTCATCGCGGTGCCGCCATGCGCCAGCAGGAACGGCTGGAGCAGGAAGAGGAAGACGGCCCAGACCGGCGCCGGACCGCCCAGATGCCGGGCTGCCCTCGCGACGGCCCAGGCGGCAAGCCCCAGGGCGGCCGCCGAGGCCAGGCGCGCCCCCAGAAGCCCTGCCTGGGAAGGCAGGGCCAGGGCCGCCGTCACCAGGGGCCGCCCGGCCAGGCCGATCCAGTTCTCCACATGCTCCGGTGCGTAGCGGGCCAGGAGGTAGTGAACCGCCTCCTCATCCCCGGCAAGGCCTCGGCTGGTCAGCGCCTGAAGGGCACCGGCAGCGGTTCCGATTGCCCAATAGCTGAAGTTTGTTGCAGTGAAGGTATCGTTTCTCTCGCGGATACCCCTGTAGATGCGCATGGTCACGGTCCGCATTGTATCCAGAAATGGTTGCGTGGGAAAGCGTTAGCAGTTCGATCGCGAAAGAAGAGCCCCCCTGTCCGGAAGCCGGCCTTCTATGCTACACTTTTAGCGCCCTCGGCACTTTACGGAGAGGTGGTGTCAGTGAATTTCTCCATAACGCGGCGCGGAGACTATGGGCTGATCGCGATTCTCTATCTTGCCCGGAAGAGGCCGGAAGAACTTACCCAGATCCACGAGATTGCCAGCCACTGCCGCCTGCCGGAGCCGTTCCTGGCCCAGATCCTCCGCCTCCTCGTTCGCGGGGGCCTGGTGCAGTCGCGCAAGGGCGTCCACGGGGGATTCTCACTGGCCCGGCTCCCGGAGGAGATCACCTTCCTGGAGGTCCTCGAGGCGCTTGAAGGTCCGGTGGCGGTGAACCGCTGCCAGAACCCCGTCACCTCCTGCGAGCATGAGGCCGATTGCGCCATGGAGTTCGTGTGGTCGCGGGCCCAGGAGGCGCTGGTGACCGTTCTCAAGGAAGCCACGCTGAAGGATGCCTGCGCGTCCAGCGGATTCCCCTTTGCGCATGGGACCGGCAGACAGGCCATCGAGGATCTGCTGGCCGGAAAGCCCGATCCCCGGCACTGAGCTCGGCCTCTCCGACGGCATGAGCCGCGTCTACCTGGACCATCACGCCACCACCCCGCTTGATCCTCGTGCTCTCGAGGCGATGCTGCCCTACCTCACCGCCGACTTCGGCAACGCGGCGAGCCTCACCCATGATTACGGCCTGCGCGCGCGCGACGCGGTGGACGCGGCCCGGGCCGCAGTGGCGGGGCTCCTCGACGGCGATGCCCGCGAGATCGTCTTCACGGCGGGCGCCACCGAGGCGAACAACCTCGCGCTGTTCGGCGCCCCTCGCGCGGCGCGCCGGGCAGGCCGCGGGGCGCATCTGGTCTCCACCTCCCTGGAACACCCTTCCGTCTCCGATGTGCTCCGGGTC
>CAZWKH010000346.1:0-1809 GCA_964633885.1 uncultured bacterium
GCAGTCCTGCGGGCGGCAAAGCGCCGGGTAGGCCACCCCCGCCGCGGGCTCGTCGGCGGGGCTGGTGAGGACCTCGGGCAGGTCCCCGAAGTCCCAGCGGGCGATCCCGCTGCGCTCCCAGCGCCGCCGCACCTCCGTTGGAATCCGGCCGGCGGCGCTCGGGGACCGCAGGATGGCCGGGTCCCGGCTGGAGGCCAATTCGCGGCCGTCCGGCGCCGTGATGGCGACCCTCATCCTCAAATGGTCCGGAAGCCCCTCCACCGGCCAGTCCGACGCCGCCACATCCACGCCGAATCGGCGGCGCAGGAACCCTCCCAGGGCGGACAGCAGCGGCTCCTGGGGCCGGGGCATCTCGGATAGAACGATGTCCACCGTGTCCTTGAGCGGCATCAGCCGGGTGCGCAGGGCCTTGGGCAGCCCCTTCAACAGGGCGGTGACCTTCTCCCTCAGGAGGCCCGGCACCAGCCAGTCCACGGCTGCGGGCGGCACCGCGCCGGCCAGCGCGGCGGGGACCTCCAGGGTCACGCCGTCCGCCGGCGCGCCCGGCTCGAAGCGATAGCGGAGCCCGAGGGAAAGGCCGCCCGCCTGAAGCCGCTCGGGGTAACGGAGCAGCTCCGCTTCCTCGGGGCGATCGTTCATCAGGTCGTCCTCGGCCATGCGCAGGAAACCGTCGCCCCCCTTCTGCCGGATCACGCGGCTAAGACTGCGGATGTCGTAGACCTCTCCCAGCCGGGAGCGATAGAAGTCCGCGAGGCCTTCCTCGCTGACGAGGAGGCCGCGCCGGCGCAGCCGTTCTTCCATGGCCAGGACCTTCGCGATCATGGACTGGTTGTGCTGCATGAAGGCGAAAGGCTTGCCCAGCTCTCCTCCCACCAGCGCCTGCCGGACGAAGACCTCCGCGGCGCCGCCGGGGCTGACCCGCCCGTAGGAGACGGTCCGCGCCGGCACGATCACCAGCCCGAAGAGCGTCACCTGCTCCGCGGCCACCACCTCGCCGCGCCGGGCATCCCAGCGGGGGTCGCGAAAGCTCGACCGGCAGAGGCTGCCCCCCGCCGCCTCCAGCCAGCCGGAGTCGATGGCCGCCACGGTCCGCGCGAACAGGCGCGAGGTCTCCACCAGTTCGGCCGCCACGATCCACTCGCCGGCCCGGTTGAACAGTCCGGACCCCGGAAAGACCATGGCCTCGCGGCCGCGTGCGGCCCGATAGAGGTTCTTGTCCTTTCTCTGCGCGATGTTGGCGAGAAACCCGCTCAGGATCGCGCGGTGGATCTGGCCGTAGGCGGAAGACGGAAGGCTGGCGGCTGAAGCGGGAAGGGGAGCGGTCGACGGACCGGCTTCGCCTCCTTCAGTCTTCAGCCTTCCGCCTACAGCCTTCCGAATTCCGAATTCCCTCAGCACCTCCCCGATCTGCCGGTGGATGTCCTCCCACTCGCGCATGCGCCGGTAGGAGAGAAAGCGGTCGCGGCAGAAGCGCTTGAGGGCGGCGCGGCTCGCCCCGGCCTCGCGCACCTGCCGGTAGCCCCTCCAAAGGTTGAGCAGGGTCACGAAGTCGGAGGCCGGATCGTTGAAGACGGCATGGGCGCGATCGGCCTCGGCGGGCTTATCCACCGGCCGCTCACGCGGGTCCTGTGTGCTGAGGGCCGCGGCAATGACGGCGATTTCACCCAGGCACCCCTCCCGGCGCGCCTCGATCAGCATGCGCGCCAGCCGCGGATCGAGCGGAATCCGCGCCATCACGCGCCCGATCTCCGTGAGCTCGATCCTCTTCCCGCCTTCCGCCATCCGCCTTCCGCTTTCGGCCTTCTCGCT
>CAZWKH010000347.1:0-1794 GCA_964633885.1 uncultured bacterium
ACCCTCAAAAAAGGGCGCGTCGGGCACATATCGAGCCGGATCGATGGCGTTGTGGACGACCGTCGGCACGCTTTCCAGCTTCTCCCACGGTGTAGGTGCCGTGATGAGCCTCCCGGTTTGGATCGTCGCGGGATCGATCTCCACCAACTCGGTGGTAAAGGACGCGCTCATGCGCTATCCGGACACCCCGCTCCAGTCGTTCTCCCCCTATGCGCGTTTCCCCGGCGGGCTCCCATCCCGTCCGGTCCATCTCGAGCCGAGGCCGTTCCTGCGCCGCTGACAATGCACTATCATCGTGCCTCATCCCGCGAAAGGGGCAAGGCATGAGCACGGTGAGCACCCAGACCTGCGCAACACCCGTCCTGCAACGGCTTCCCGGCGACGCGGTCCGCCGCGTCCTCTGGCGCTACGCCGACAGGCCGGATCTGGACCGGCTGGTCCGGGCCACGCGCGAGGTCGCCCGCGGGCCGGTGGCCAGGCTCGTCGCCGAGGGCGGGAGGCGCTCCCATGCGTGGGACGAGAGGAAGGCGGCTCTCCTCCCGGCCTTCGACGCCGCGGGCATCACCGGCATCTCGCTGGATAGCGCCCATGGAGCCATCTTCGAGGAATCCCGGAACCTCGCGCTGGCTCTCGCGGCCTTCGAGCTGGCCTGGGTGGACGGAGGCGCCGCCACCACCTGCCTTGCCGGGCACCTCGCATTGGCCCCGATCCGCGAGAAGGGTACGGAGGAGCAGCGCGCGCGCGTCATGGCCCTTGCCGCGCCGCCGCGGGAGGGTGAGACGCGCGTTCCCTGGCGCGGCGCATTCTGCCTGACCGAGCCGCTGCCCTATGTGGGAGTGGACACGGGCGTTCTCTCCGGCAAGGTGAGGGTGGCGCGGTGGGAGGCGGGCAGGGAGCCGGTCCTGCGCGTCGTGAAGCTGGGCCGCTTCATCACCAACATGGACTTCGCGAACTTCGTGGTGGCGGCGGTGGAGTCGGACGATCCTCGGATCGCCGGCACCTGCATGGTGCTGCTCGAGGAGGGCGATCCCGGCACCTTCGACCGCGGCACCCCCACCCGCAAGCTGGTCCACCAGCTCGCCTCCAACCGGGACCCGGTCTTCGACCTGGAGGTGCCGGCGGACCGCATCCTGGGCGGCTATGAGGTCGTGGAGGGGCGGATCGTCCCGCGCTGGTCGCACCGAGAGATCCTGGAGGCGGTGTTCGGGCGTACGCGGGTCACGGTGGGGCTCCTCACCGCCGCGAAGCTCCTCTCCGCGATCGAGCCGGTGATCCGCTACCAGCGCGAGCGGTTCCGTGGGGGGGAGCGTGGGGCCCTCGGTTCGCCCCGCCAGGACATGGGTCTCCAGACCAAGGAAGACGCGCTGCACCGACTCGTGGACATCTGGGCGACGGGGGAGGCCAGCGCGTCGATGGGCTTCGCGACGGCGCGGCTCTTCGACCGGATCGACGCGGCGGGGGCGGCGCAGACCGCGGCCGGCGCGTCGCGGGACGCCGCCCGCGCAGAGGCCGCGGTGGCCGAGGTGCTCGGGCCCGCAGTGAAGTTGTGGAACACGGGCCAGGGCGCCAACATGATGCGCGAGGCGGTGGGCCTCATCGGCGGTTACGGCATCACCGAGGACTGCCCCGGGTTCCTGGGCCAGAAGTGGATGGACGCGCAGTTCGAGGCGACCTACGAGGGGCCCGAAGCGGTGCAGCGGCGGTTGCTCGCCGCGGCCATGACCAACCCCGTCTTCCTCGCGATAGTGGACAACTGGATCGACGAGATGCGCTCCCGCCTCCCGGAGATGCCGG
>CAZWKH010000348.1:0-1791 GCA_964633885.1 uncultured bacterium
GAGCGCGCCGGCAACGCATCCCTCGAGGAGATCGTGATGGCGGTGCGGACGCGCTCGGACGTCTTCGCGTGCCGCACCGGCATCGACACGACCCAGATCGTGCCGACCAGCAAGCGCGTCTCGACCATCACCGGGGCCCGCATCGGCGAAAGGCCTGGCTCGGCGCTGCGGGTCTCCAGATATTGGCGATGCACCCCCTCCACGTAGCCGCGGATGGTATCGCCGCGGAAGGGGATGGCCCCGTCGACAAGGAACCCAACCTCGGACTGGGCGCCGCGCTTCAGGCTTCGGCCGAAGCCGGGCGGGATCTCGATCGCCAGGGTCAGCCGCCCGCTGGCGAGCCGCCGCTGCCTGTCCGCATCATCGACCAGCGGGGCCTGCTCGGAAAACCAGGGGGAGCCCGCGAACTGCTCCAGGTACTCCCGGCTCGCCGGGGTACGGTCGCGATCGAGCACGGCATAGCCGATATCCTCCACGTCGAAGGAGATCCCGTAGCCCATGGCGATCATCAGGAGCACAGGCCCGAGCAGTGCAAAGGCGAGGCGGATCGGGTCGCGCTTGAGCTCGGTGCCCTCGCGCCGGGCATAGGCCCAGAGCCGGCGCGGCGAGAAACGACGCGGGCGCGCAGGTGCCCGGGGCAGGCGGCGGAGCTCCGGATCCACTTCCGCCCCGCCATCGGGCGGAGCCTCCTCGCCCGACTCCGCGGCCCCCTGCTCCATGTAGGCGATGAAGGCGTCCTCCAGGGTCGCCGCACCCTGCTCGGCCTTGAGGGCCGCCGGGGTGCCCTGGGCCAGGACGCGCCCGGCGTGCATCAGGGAGATGCGGTCGCAGCGCTCCGCCTCGTTCATGAAGTGGGTGGAGATGAAGATAGTCACCCCCTGCCCCCGGGACAGCGCGAGGAGCTGCTCCCAGAAGCGGTCCCGGGCAATGGGATCGACTCCGGATGTGGGCTCGTCGAGGATCAGGAGCTCCGGCTCGTGGATCACCGCCACCGCGAGCGACAGGCGCTGGCGCACCCCCAACGGCAGCTCCTCGGCGCGGGCGTCGAGGTCCCGTGCGAGGTCGAAGCGCTCGGTGAGCTCCGCGATGCGCGGGGGGATGCGCCCTGAGGGCAGGTGGTAGAGCCTGGCGTGCAGGTCCAGGTTCTGCCGCACCGTCAGCTCCCCGTAGAGGGAAAAAGACTGGGACATGAAGCCCAGGCGCCGTCGGAGCGCCGCATCCTCAGCCTCTACCGGCTGGTCGAAGACCCACGCCTGGCCCTCCGTGACCGGCAGCAGGCCAGTCAGCATACGCATGGTGGTGGTCTTGCCGCTGCCGTTGGACCCGAGGAAGCCGAAGATCTCCCCCTTTTGGATCGACAGGCTGACCTGGTCCACCGCGGTGAAGTCCCCGAAGCGGTGGGTGAGGCCTTCGGCCCTAATCGCTGGGGGGACGGCTTGGCCGCTGGCCAGCGGTTCGTCGTCTTGCGTGCGCCTGGGTAAGACCTCCAGGCGCCGATGACCCAAGCGGCGCTCCTCTGGGAGCAGGGCCACGAACACCGCCTCCAGGTCCCGCTCGCCGGTGTGTGCGCGCAGCTCCCCCAGGGTACCGCAGGCCAAGACCCGCCCGGCGTCCATCGCCGCCAGGGTGTCGAAACGCTCCGCCTCCTCCATGTAGGCGGTGGATACCAGGATGCTGAGATCCGGGCGGCGCCGGCGCAGCCGGTCCATCAGCTCCCAGAAGCGGCGCCGGGAGAGGGGGTCCACCCCGGTGGTCGGCTCGTCGAGGATCAGCAGGTCCGGGTCGTGGATC
>CAZWKH010000349.1:0-1753 GCA_964633885.1 uncultured bacterium
CCCAGCAGCTCCACGATGCGGTTCGGGTTGATCTCGCCGGTCAGCTTGTCCGGGTGCTCGCGAAAGAGCGGCAGGACGCTGCGGTAGGCGTAACCGTGGAGCGTGTGGGGCGCGACATGGGCAGGGAAGCGTTGCCGGGCCTCCAGAGCGATGGAGCGGTTGAAGGCGAAGTAGAGGCCCCGGCGGTCCGTCGCGGCGGCGATGAGAAGGAGGGTGGAGGTCTTGCCCGCGCCCGCGAAGGCGTTGATGCAGAGGCTCTCTCCGGTGAGGAAGAGATCCACGGCCCGCGCCTGTTCCGGTGTCGGTCGCATGGGGTCCCCGCCCTGGCGGCGTGGACGGGGATCCGGGCCACAGAGTGTAGGACATGGGGCCGGCGGGCGCGATGCCGCCTCGGCGGGCCCCGCCGCGAGGTGGCGGAAGAAGGGCTGCTATATACTCTCGCGAATGTCTTGGACTCCGGGCCGCGTGCAAGGGCCTCGAAGGATCCTCCTCATCCAGCTCCGGCGCATCGGGGACGCGGTGCTCGTGACGCCGGCTCTCGACGCGCTGCGGGCGGCGTGGCCCGAGGCGCGGCTGCACCTGTTGACGGCGGCCCCCGTGCCCCAGCTCTTCGAGGGCGATGCGCGGCTCGAGCGGGTCTGGACCAGGCCCTCGCGCCTAGGGCTCCCCGCCCTGGCCGCGGCGCTGCGCCGCGAGGGGTTCGACCTGGTCTTCGACTTCCAGTCGGCGCCCCTGACCGCGATCCTGGCCGCAGCCACCGGCGCCTTCACCGTGGGATTTCGCCGCCGCTGGCGCCCCTATCGCCGCGCGGTGGATCTGCGCGAGCACCGCGGCTCCCACTACGCCGTGGACCACAAGCTCGATCAGTTGCGCGCGGTGGGCCTCGCCCCGACCGCGCTCCACCCGCGCCTCGCGCCCCGCGCGGCCGACCTTGCCCCGTGGAACGGGCTCCCCGCCGGCCCCAGGGTGGCCCTGGTGCCGGTGAGCCCCTGGGCCCACAAGCGCTGGTCTGCGGAGGCCTTCGCCCGGACCGCGCGGCTTCTCCACGAGCGGACCGGCGCGGTCTTCGTCGTGGCGGGCGGTCCCGGGGAGGAGCCACTCCTGCAAGCGGTGTCGGAGCGCCTCACCAATGTGCCGCACCGCGCGCAGCCCTTCGGCCCGCTGCGCGACCTCGCCGCGTTCCTGGCGGGAGCGGATCTCTATCTCGGCAACGACAACGGCCCGCGGCACATCGCGCTGGCTCTGGGACTGCCCACCATCGCGCGGTTCAGCCGCGACAACCCGACCCACTGGACTCCGCCCGCGGATCCGCGGCATCCCGTGATCTGGGATCCGTCCCATGTGCAGGGGCGCCCGGTGCGCGGGGACCTGGTGATCCTCCCGGAGGATCCGGCGGCGGTGGCGCAGGCGGCGGCGGAACTGCTCCGCGCCGTGGAGGCAGGGAGATGAAGGCGATCGTCATCGCCGCGGGGCAGGGCTCCCGGCTCTGGCAGACCACGGACCAGGTCCCCAAGACGCTCCTTCCCCTGGGCCGCGGCACCATCCTCTCCCGGATCCTCGCGAACTTCTCCGCGGTGGGGGTGGAGGAATTCGTGATGGTGGTGGGGTTCCACGGCGAGGCGATCGTCGAGTACCTCGAAAGCAACGACCGCTTCGGCAAGCGCATGACGATCCTGGAGAACCCCGAGTGGGAGAGGGGCAACGGCCTCTCGGTGCTGCGCGCGCAGGAGGCCCTGGAGCCGGGCGAGACGGC
>CAZWKH010000350.1:0-1744 GCA_964633885.1 uncultured bacterium
AGGAGATCCTCTGCCGGGGCGCGCTGGCCTCGGAGTACCCCCCTGGCGCGCCCCCCCTTGCCTACCGCTTCGTGGAGCGCAACCGCCTGGTGGCCGGCTACGCCCTGGGAACGCTGGTCGTGGAGGCCGGCGCCAGGAGCGGCGCGCTCATCACGGCGGGCCTGAGCGCGGAGCTTGGGCGGGAGCTCTGGGCTGTGCCGGGGGATCCGCGCCGGCCGGGATGTCGCGGGAGCAACCGGCTCCTGCGCGACGGCGCGGGAGTCGTGCTGGATGCCCAGGACCTTCTCGCCGCGATCGGCCTCGCACGGTCGGGCCGCTGCGCGGGGCCGGGGTCATCGGCGGAGCCGCCGGGGCTCTCGCGGAGCGAGCTGGCGGTCTGGCGGTGCCTCGCGGTGCAGGGGCCCGCCGACGCGGAAGGGCTCTCTCGCCGCTCGGGTCTGTCCGCAGCGGCGCTCCTCGAAGCCCTCTCCTTGCTCGAGCTCGCGGGTCACATCGAACGCGAGGGAGAGGGCTACGCCCTGCCGGCGCGGGAGCGGCGGGGTTGACGGCGACCCCCCGGGATGGCGCCTCGCCGCCCGGGCGGTCCGGAGGCGTTTTTGACGCGACCCGGCAGGGTCCGCTAGTCTCTCTTGTTCTCGCCGGGAGTAGCCCGCTGACCCTCCCGGTCGGGCCCCAGCCCTCGGACCATGGACCGGCCTCCCGATCGGCCGGCGGAGCAACAAGGTGAACCCCATCGCCCCCACAGCCCCGGCCACCCTCGGCCTGACCCCGCTTCTCAGGCGCCGCCTCGAGGGGGCCGGCATCGGCGCCATCGCCGACAAGGTCCTGGCCGGGGAGAGGCTCGGCTTCGAGGACGGCCTCGCGCTCTATGCGCAGACCGACATCGGCGCGGTTGGACTGCTTGCCAACCACCTGCGCGAGCGGCTCCACGGCGGGCGCACCTACTTCGTGCGCAACCGCCATCTCAACCCCACCAATGTCTGCGAAGCCGACTGCATGTTCTGCGCCTACAAGGCCAACCCCGGTGATCCCGGGGGATGGACCCTCACCAGGGAGCAGATCCAGGAACGCATCCGCGAGATGGTCACCGAGGACATCCGCGAGGTGCATGTGGTCGGCGGGCACAACCCGGAGGTCGGCTACGACTACTTCGTGGACACCCTGCGCTGGATCAAGGAGGTCCGCCCCGAGGTCCATGTGAAGGCCTACACCATGGCGGAGATTCACTTCTTCGCCAGGATCTCGGGAAAGTCCGTCGAGGAGGTCGTGACCGATCTCAAGGCGGCCGGTCTGGACGCCTGCACCGGCGGAGGAGCGGAGATCCTCGGCGAGCGGGTGCGCAAGAAGATCGTGCGCGGCAAGGTGGACGGGGCGGGCTGGCTCGATGTCGCGCGGCGGGTCCACCGCATGGGGGTGAAGTCGAACTGCACCATGCTCTACGGCCACATCGAGAAGCCCGAGGACAAGGTCGAGCACCTGCTCATGCTGCGCGAGCTGCAGGACGAGACCGGGGGCTTCCAGGCCTTCATCCCGCTCGCGTTCCACAACGAGAACAACCGGCTGCGCAAGCTCGACCCGCCCACCGGGCTGGACGACTTGAAGAACCTGGCGATCGGGCGGCTTCTCCTCGACAACGTGCCCCACATCAAGGCGTACTGGCCGATGCACACGCCGAAGCTCGCCCAGGCCGCGCTCTGGATGGGCGTGGACGACGTGGACGGCACCGTCGTGGAGGAGCACATCT
>CAZWKH010000351.1:0-1743 GCA_964633885.1 uncultured bacterium
CAGAGGCCAGCGCCTGGCCGCTGCGGATCCTGCTCTTCGCCTATTCGGCCGGCGCCTTCTTCACTCTTCCATCCGTGGCCGCCGACGCCGACGCCCGCCCTGGGATCCCGGCGTTCTTTCTGGTCGTGGGGAGCCTGGTGCACGCGGGGATGCTCTGGTTCGCGGTCTCCCGCTGGGGTGTTCCCGGAGCCGCCCTCGCGGTGGGCGTGGGGTTCCTCATCCCCTTCCTCTTCGGAATCCCCGTGATCCACCGGCGCATCGGGGCCCTTCCTTCGCTGGCGGCTACCGTTCGGGATCTCGGGGGCGTCGCGCTGGCCATGGCGGCTACCCTGGCTCTCGTCCGTATCCTGCTCCGGTTGACCGACCCCGGCGCGGGAGTGGTCCCGCTTCTCCTCTGCCTGGCCGGGTGTACGGCCGCCTACCTGGGCTTCCTCCTCCTCTTCCGGGGCATCCGGCCGGGAGAGGTGCAGGGCATGATACGAAGTCTGGCCTCGGGACCGGGGGAGAAGGGCTGATGCAGGGCGCCCTGCTCCACGCCGCCTCCAGGGCCAGGACTGCGCTGTGGTTCGCCGCGGCGGCGACGGTGCAGGTCCTCATCGTGGTGCGCCTGCTCGGGGTGAGCCAGGAGGACGCGATGAGCGTCGTCGTCCCGGCCGCTCTCGCAGCGCCCTTCATTCTCCTGGGTCTTCTCTACTCGCCGCGCGCGAGCGTCCTCACCGTGCCCATCCTGCTCATCATCCCGGTGTGGGTGTTCGGCTTCACCATGTCCGAGGGGATTCTGTTCGGGGCCCTCTTCTTCGGTCTGCTGCGCTTCCTCATGTCGGGGGAGCGGGCGAGGGCGCCGCGGATGGTGGAGGTTCTCTTCGCCGCCTATGTCGTCTGGGCCGCGCTGACCATGGTCCAGGCGGTGGAGGCCAAGGAGGCGCTCAAGGCCTGGAAGCAGATCGTCGTGCATTTCGCCGCGTTCCTGGCCGGACTGCGCCTCCTGGGGGATCGCGGGGCGCGGCCCCTCGTGCGGGTGATCGCGCTGTTCGGCATCGTCATCGGCCTGCAACTGGTCGCGACCGTGCTCGCCCATGGCTTCTCCCTGTCCCATCTGGCGATGCGTGTGCCCTCCATGACGGATCTTGGTTGGGGATTCTCGGTCTATGTGGCCGCAGTGGCGGCGCTCACCGCCGCCGCCTCGATCGCTCTCTCCCTCTACGGCCGGAGCTGGGAGAGGATGCTTGGGGTCGCCGGCCTGGCCGCCGCGGTGCTGGTCTCGAACGCCACCCTGTCGCGGGGAGGAACCCTCGCCATCGCCGTGGGCCTCCTGGTGACCGCGGCGCTGGAGTTGCGCCGCCGGTTCCTTCTGGTGGTGGCGATCGTCGGAGTCCCCCTGGCCACCTACCTGTTCTCCTCCCTCGGCCAGGCCACCCTGGAGCGCTTCGTGCGGCCCCAGGCGCTGCCCAGCGTGGCCGCGCGGCTCGTCTTCTACCAGGAAGGCTTCACGATCGCCAAGGCCCATCCGCTCTTCGGCGTGGGCCCGGGGCAGCTCCCCTACAACACCCACCTCTACATCGGACCGAACCCCCACAACTTCCTTCTCAAGAACGCCATCGATCTGGGGCTCCCGGGGCTCGCCCTCTACCTACTCATCCTCGGCGCGCTGGCCGCGCGCATCTTCCGCCTGCGCCGGGTCCAGACCCGCGAGGCGCGGCTCTTCGCCCTGTGCCTCACCCTGCTGCTCTCCATCGCCCTCAC
>CAZWKH010000352.1:0-1702 GCA_964633885.1 uncultured bacterium
TCCTTCGAACGAGCCCACGACGCCCCCCGCCGCGCGGGGGCCGCGGGCCGCCCGCGGGGCGCCTGGGAGACGCGGGGCAGCGCCGTCGCGCTGGAGGATCAGGCGCGGCGCGCGGGCCCCGGCCGAGGCCGGGACCATGAGTCCCAGGAGACATGCCGCGACCAGAGCCCTGGGACGGACCCGTCTAATCAAACCGCGCGACGATCGAGAACTTGCTGACCCGGGGCAGGTCCAGGGCCTGGGGGATGGAAGCGAAGTCGAGCCCGAACCCCTTGAGCCGGAACCCGGCACCATAGGTCATGGCCTTGATGCCCCCGCTCTCGTCGCGCAGGTAGCCCAACCGTCCGAAGACCAGGTCGTTGATGCCCACCTCGGCGCCGCCGGAAACGATCACCTCATGGCGCTCCAGGAAGGTGAGCGTGGCCTCGATCGAGTCGGGGAAGTCCGAGAAGACCAGGCTCTTCTCCACCCCGATGCCGGCCAGGACGGAATAGGAGTTCGGGACATGGGCCCCGTAGGAGAGGCCGACCTTGAGGTTGCGCGGGAGAGGATCGGACTGCTTGTCCTGGGTGAGGGAGATGTTCGGACCGAGGTTCGCCACGGTGACGCCGACCCCGAGGGTGGTGGTGGCGGGACCGCTGCCGAAGAAACTGCTCACCGAGCGCTCGCGGCGATAGAGGGCGCCCAGGTCCACGCCGAAGCTGGTGCCCTCGCCCCCCTGCAGACCGAGCTGGTCGCGGATGCTGTCGTCCACGCCGCTCAGCAGGTTGATGTAGATGAACTTCAGGTTCATGCCCACGCCGAGGTCGGGGAGCAGGGTGGTGCCCAGCGCCACCGAGGGCACGATCTCGAAGGAGGAGAAGGTGCCGAGCTGGGTCGAAGAACCGTCGGTGAGGGGGCTCTCACCATAGTTCAGATAGGTGATGGTGCCCGCGAGCCCTCCCCATCCCTCGATGTAGGTGGACCCTCCGAGATACTCGAAGTACACCGCGTCGTCGGAGAGCCCCTCCGCCAGACGCGAGTGCATGAGCCCCGCGTTGAGGCCGCGGGAGAAGGCCAGCCCCGCCGGGTTCCACCAGGGGGCGAAGGCGTCGTCGGCGACGGCCTCGTAGAAGCGCCCGGTGGCTTCGGCCCGCGCACCCGGAGGGATCTGCAGCGAGAAGGCGCCGGCGGTGGACCCGGCCAGGGCGAGCTGAGGAGCCGCCCCGGCGACCAGGACCAGAGCCAGGCCGACGGTGAGGGGACGGACGATCGCGTAGCGCAAACGCATGCTCATTCCTCCGTGGACGCACAACGGGCAGCAAAACCCGCTCTTGGAACCCGCGGCCAGGACCGAGGTTCCCGGGAACCCGCCCCCCGCGAAGCCGAATATCCTACCGGACCACCGCCACCCGCTCCAGATGCCGCTTGGCCCCCCCCGACCCGCTCGCGGTGAGGTGAACCAGGTAAACCCCATTGGCCACGGCGTCTCCGGCCTCATCCTTACCATCCCACATGAAGGCGTTTCCGCCGGAGGCCGCCTCCATGTCCCCCCGCCGGACCAGTCGGCCCGAGACCGAATAGACCCGGACCGTCACATGGGCGGCATCGTCCAGGGTGAAGAGGATCCGGGTGGGCTCCCGATCCGGATCGAAGGGGTTGGGGTAGGCCGCCACCGAGGCGAACCCGCGCATCATCCGCTCCCAGTGACGGACGCTCGCCC
>CAZWKH010000353.1:0-1697 GCA_964633885.1 uncultured bacterium
GGTTCGACGGCGGCGTTGCTCCTGGGCCTGCCCGCTCTGTTGCGCCTGCCCGCGATGCGCGGCGCCAGGGTCTTCCAGGCCCTCGCCGCGGGCATGATGATCGGGGCCCTGTGGACGGTGCTGCCTCCGCCCAACACCGGCGACAAGATGTCCCTGGTGTTCTACCTCTTTCCTGCGGTCGCCGCCGGCTGGACGCTGGCGCGGTGGTGGCGCGCGCTGCGCCGGCGCGGTCGTGGCGCATTGGCCTGGATCCTTCTCCTCGCGCTCTGCCTTCCCATCAACGGGCTCTACCTGGCGGCGTACCTCTTCGAGAAGGGGCCAGAGCCTCTCTCCAAGGACGAGCGCGACCTCTACGGGTGGCTTGCGGAGCGCGCCCCGGGGGAGGCGGTGGTCCTCGATTCGCAGGAGCGCGCCGATGTTCTGGTGCTCGTCCCGCGCCGCCAGTACTGGGGCCGGGAGCCTTACGCGCAGCAGTGGGGATATCCGGCCCAGGAGATGGACCGGCGCCGCCGGGTCCGCGACGCCCTGGTGGGGCCGCCCATGGGGCTCGCCCTGCCGAGGCCACCGGTGGTTCCCGCCGACAGCTCGGCCGTCCTGGCCGCCCTCGACGCGTTTGCCGGCAGCGGTGTCGGCCCCCTCTATGTCCTCTGGCGCACCCGCGACCATGGGAGCCTGCGCGCGGGAGAGAGTTTCATGGCCCGCCGTGCCGACCGCTTCGAGATGGTGTGGTGGAACCCCGAGGCCGCCGTGTTCCGCTTGCGGTCCGTGGCTGCGGACGAAGGGGAACGGTGATGCCGGTGGTGCGCGTCGACGGCGCGATCGCGGAGGAATTGCTCGCGGGAGTGGTGCGGCTCTCGGGTCTGCGCGTCGAGGAAGAGAATCCCTTCTGGGGGGAGATCGACGAGCTGGGCATGGTCTACCGTCGCGCCCACGCGGGGAAGGCGCCCTCGGAGATTCCCGGCCTGGAGCCGGCCCGCCGCCTCTACCGGCGGTTTGGCGTGGACCCCACGCGCACGAGGCCCTCTTCCGAGGCGCTGCTGAGGCGCGTGCTCAAGGGCGAGCCGCTCTACCGCATCAACCGGCTGGTGGATGCCTGCAACTGGTCCTCGCTGGCACTGCTCCTGCCCATCGGGCTCTACGACCTGGCGCGTGTGCGGGGCGACATCCTGATCCGGGTGGGCCGGGAGGGGGAATCCTACGAGGGCATCCGCAAGGGTCCGGTCCATGTGGTGGAACGGCTCACGGTGGCGGACGAGGAAGGTCCCTTCGGTTCGCCGACATCGGATTCCGCCCGCACATCGGTCGGGGTGGGCACCACCGAGGCTCTCGCGGTGATCTTCGCCCCCGGCGACTTCCCGCGGATCGAGATGGAGGAGGGCATGGGGCGCATGGCGCGCCAGATGCTGCGCTGGTGCGGCGGGAGGGAGGAGGAGGCGCGGGTCCTCGGCGGGGCGGGCGCGGCGTGAAGGGCCCCTTGCTGGAACGCTACGCCCGGGTGCAGCACTCGCGGTTCAGCCGGTTCCTTCACAGGAGGATCCGCGACGAGCACATGCTCCTGCTCGGGCTGGCCTTCGTCGTCGGAGTGGGCTCCGGACTGGGCGCGCGGGTCTTCGAGTTCGTGATCGAGACCCCCCGGGCGCAGTTCACGCGGCTGGCGGTGCGCCTTCCGTGCGCCGTGTACTCGGTCCCCCTCTGCC
>CAZWKH010000354.1:0-1661 GCA_964633885.1 uncultured bacterium
TGCCCCTTCCTTGCCTTCCCCCCCATCCCCTGCGCGGCCCGCCCCCAGCGGGTGCACGCGCGGGCGCCGGGCGGGGGCGCGGTCACCTCGGCGGATTCCTTCGTCATCGACATGGCCATGGGGGACGGATCGATCGGCTCGATTCTCTACACCGCCCTGGGCGACAGCGCGTTTCCCAAGGAGCGGGTGGAGACCTTCGGCGGGGGCCGGGTCGCAGTCATCGACGATTTCAAGACCGGGCTCCTCGTGGGCAACGGCCGCTCCCGCAAGACGGGAGGCCGCGGCCAGGACAAGGGACAGGCGGCGCAGATGGAAGCCTTCGTGCGCATGGTCGCCGAGGGGACCGCGCCTCCGATCCCGGTCGAGGATCTCCTCTCCGGGGCCGCGGCCGCGCTCGCCGCGCTCGAGTCGATGCGCACGGGCTGCGAGGTGAAGGTCGCGTGGTGAACGCGGCGGCGCCCTCGGGGGCGCTTCCGCGCGATGAGCTGTTCGCGGCGATCTGGTCCGACGCCGAAGCCAGGGGCTTTGCGGGCTGGGACCCCTACGACGGCCTTAACGCGCCGCTCTTCCGCGCCACGCCTCTCTACCGCGTTCCCGTCGCGCGCCAGGCCTGGATCCAGCTCGTCAAGCGCTCGCCGGTGAATTTGCGTCCGCTCTTCGGGCAGAAGCCCGCGGTGATCTCGAAGGGGCTCGCGCTCTTCGCGCTGGGCGCGTGGCGTCTGGCGGAGCGGGGAGGCCCCGAGGCCGGGCTCTGGCGCAGGCGAGGCGCGACGCTGCTGGACCGGCTCCTCGCGCTGCGCTCGCCGGGCAGTGAGGAGCTCGCCTGGGGCTATCCCTTCGACTGGCAAAGCCGGGCCTTCTTCCAGCCCGGGAACGAGCCCAACCTCATCTGCTCGGTCTTCGCCGCGATGGCCTTCGAGGAGCGGGCCGACGGGGGCGACAACATGGAGGCGCCCGCCGAGGTGGCCCGGTTCATCGCGCGCCGGCTCGTCCGGGAGCGGGACGGAGTGACCTGGGTCACCTACACCCCGGCCACCGACACGCAGATCCACAATGTGAACATCCTGGGCGGGGTGCAGCTCGCGCGCGACGCGAAGCGGAGCGGCTCGGCCGGGCAGGCGGCGCTGGCGCGGCGGGCCATGGAGTTCTCGGTGGGGCGCATCCGGGAGGACGGCTTCTGGCCCTACGGCGAGGCGGCCAACCAGGGATGGGTGGACAGCTACCACCTCGGGTACAACCTGGTCGGGCTGGAGCGCTACCGCGAGGCCACGGGGGAGACCTGGATGGACGAGGCGCTCGCGCGGGCCTACCGCTACTGGGACCGGCGCTTCGTCGAGCCGGACGGAGCGCCGCGCCACTTCGCCACGAGCCGCTGGCCGCTGGACATCCACTGCCCCGCCCAGGCGATCCTGACCTGGCTCGCGCTGCGGCGGCTCGACCCGGAGGCGCCGGCGAAGGCGCGGCGCATGGCGGCCTGGACCCTGGCCAACATGTCCGACGGGCGCGGGCGGTTCACCTTCCAGAAGACCCGGCTCTACGCGAACCGGGTACCCATGATGCGCTGGGGCCAGGCCTGGATGTTCCGGGCCCTGGCTGAGCTGGCCGCGCGGGGATAGCCCGTCCGCGACGCGGCGTGCGCCGCTTCGCCGCGGGCCGTCCCG
>CAZWKH010000355.1:0-1649 GCA_964633885.1 uncultured bacterium
ATTCCTCGGTGGGGTCGCGAAACATACCGCGGGTATATCCCAGGCTCCCGCCGTGCTGCGGACGGCGCCATCCGATCTCCGCCGATCCCGTCCAGGCCCCCTGATCCACGAGAAGGCTGTCCGGGTCGATGGTCGACCTCCTGCGGTAGCCGGTGCCGGCCTGTGCGTAGAAGGAGCCGAAGATCGGGGCGGAGACATGAACCCGGGCCGATACCCTCTCCTCCGGGGGGAGGCCGTCGGCGCGGCCCGACAGATCCCGCGCCCAGTCCCCCGCGATACCGGCGAAGACCGAGGATCGGGTGCGCAGGTGGCCCTCGACCCGCGCGCCCCATTCGTTCTCGTGGGCGGGACGGAGGAGGCCGATCTCGCGATAGCCGGGATCGATGCGCCGCAGATGCGCGCTCACCACCGTCCACTCGCTCCGGTGCGAGAGTCCCGTCAGGCCGCTCGTGCCGGCGCGCACCGAGCCCTCCTCGCGCGAGACCCGCAGGTCGCCGAGCCAGGACCATCCGCGCGCGGCCTCCGCCTGGAAGAGGAACCGGGACTCCTGCAGGCCGCGCGTTCCCGCGGCGGACCCGTCCTGGCGATCCCAGGACAGCTCCCAGCGGCGGCCATCGCCCCGGCCTCTGCTCACAGCGGCGCCCAGGACCAGCGCGTCGGTGGGGACCAGGCCCAGGCCGCTGAAGCCGCGCCGCTCCGTGAGAGAGCCCCCGCGCAATTCCACCGCGAGATCACCGCGGGTGAGCGCGCACGCGGCGCCGCGCAGCCAGATGGGGCGCCGGAACTCCTGTCCGGGGCCAACGGCGGGGTCGTCCTCCAGCGTGTAGTCCCCCAGACGCAGGGACATCCGCCCGAAGGAAGTCGGGACATCGGAGGCGGTGAGCCGGATGTCCTGGCCGCGCTCGGCGAAATCCGCCCAGAGCGACCAGGCCCCCACATTGACCGGGTAGAGGCGTCCGTCGAGGTGGGTGACCCAACCGTCCCAGCCCTGGGCCAGGCCGTAGGGACCCCGCTCCGCGTGCCGCCGTTCCACCCACATGCGAAGATCGCCCCGAGGCCATGCCGCCGCGACCGAAGCCGGAACGACTGCCGCGAGGAGCAGCAACGCGAGGAACATGGGGATGTCCCCGCGCGCGCGGCCGCCGGGACATGGGCTCCAGGGTCCGGGCATCAGCGCTTCGAGTCGGCCTGAACGGGTCCTAGAGGGCACTCACCCACCAGCTGGCCGTATCCGGCGAGATCGACGGTCACCCGGGCGAGGGAGTTCGCAAGAACGCGGTCCTCAGGCAGCTCCACCGAGACCCATCGCGATGCACCCGGGAGGATCGGGACATCCGGGAGCCGGATCGGCGCCCCGAGCGCCGTCCCGGCGAACAGGCAGTCCACGGTCCCCGAGAGGCGGAAATGGGCCTCCCCTGCGTTGTGAACCCTCAGGCGGAGGTGAGGCCGGCCCTCCCGGGCAATCAGGGACAGGGAGGTGATTTCGGCCAGGGGGGTCGGGGTCCCGACAGTGATGTAGATCATAGACGCCACCCGGCCTCGGACCAGCATCCGATGCCCCCGGGGGTCGGCCCGGTTGAGCGGGATCGACTCCAGGAGCAGGGCCGCACGATGCCCTTGCGTGGGGGCATTGGCCGGCACCTGCAGGG
>CAZWKH010000356.1:0-1591 GCA_964633885.1 uncultured bacterium
GACGGACGGCCCGTGGGGCGGTGAGGGAGCGACCGGCGGGCCCTTCGGCGAGGACGACGGGCGAACGCGAAGCGGCCCCTGCTCACCCGGGTGAGCACCTGCGCGCTACGCCAGTCGCGCCTCCAGTCGATCCAGCATCTCCCGCGCGCCTACCGCGTGCACGATGAGCTCGCGGTGGCGCGGCTGCACGAAGCCCTCCTCCACCGCGTGATCCAGGAGCCGCACCAGGGGCTCGTAGTACCCCGCGACATCCAGCAATCCGATCGGCTTGGCGTGGATCCCCAGATAGGCCCAGGTCAGCGCCTCGAAGAGCTCCTCGAAGGTGCCGATCCCGCCCGGCAAGGCGATGAACGCATCGGCCTGCTCCGCCATCTGCGCCTTGCGCTCGTGCATGTTCCGCACCACGCGCAGCTCGGTCACCCCTTCATGGGCCTGCTCCGGCGTGCGCAAGCGATCCGGAATGACGCCGATCACCGGCGAGCCGCCGGCCAATGCCGCGTCCGCCAGCACGCCCATCAGACCGATGCGCCCCCCGCCGTAGACCAGGCCATGGCCTCGCGCGGCCAGCGCGCCCCCAAGAGAGCGGGCGGCCTCGGTATACTCCCCGCGCGCACCGACACGTGACCCCGCGAACACGCAGATCCATTTCATGGACGGCGATTCTAAGCCGGACGGCTGGACAAATCCCCTGCAGGGCCGTAAAGTGCATGCCCCGGCAGGTCCATGCCCGACGGTTGTCTCGCACGAAGCGGCCTGCCCGCTCAACCAATGGTGCCGTATAATGCATACCACGATCGATGGCAACGAGGGGTCTCTTTCCCGTGAACACCTTGCCCTGAAACAACTTGGGCAGACCGTCCGGAGTCTGCGGCGGGCCCAGGGGGTGACCAGGGCAGAGCTGGCCCAGAGGTCCAGCTTGAGCCTGCGCTTCCTGGCGCAGCTCGAGGGCGGATCGGGGAACATCTCCTATCTCCGCCTGCGCCGCCTCGCGGCGGCTCTGGGTCTGGAGACGGCCACCCTCATCGAGTTCGCCGAGTCCTCGGCGGGCCGCCCCATCGCGTTGATCGGCATGCGCGGCGCGGGCAAGAGCGAGGTGGGCGCAATGCTGGCGCAGCGGCTCGCCATACCCTTCGTGGAGGTGAACGAGCGGATCGAGCGCGAGTCGGGGATGTCGCTCTCGCAGATCTTCGAGCTGCAGGGGGAGGAATCCTACCGGCGTCTGGAGCGCGAGACCCTGGCGCGGCTTCTTTCCGACGGGCGGCGCTCCGTGCTCGCCACCGGCGGCGGCATCGTCACCGCCACCGACACCTACGAGCTCCTCCGGCGGCGCTCCATCACCGTGTGGCTCAAGGCCACGCCCCGCGATCACTGGAATCGGGTGACCGCCCAGGGGGACCAGCGGCCTCTCAACCGGCCGGACGCCGTGGCCGACATGCACCGCCTCTGGGCGGAACGGTCGCCGCTCTACGCGGAGGCCGCGCTCGTCGTGGAGACTTCGGGAAAGACCATCGAGGAAGTGGTCGACGCCATCCTGGCCGCGCTGCGTCAAGTTGAACCTGCAGACAGTGCCAACAGTCCCAACACGGCACAA
>CAZWKH010000357.1:0-1571 GCA_964633885.1 uncultured bacterium
TTCACCTGATCGATCGCCCCGGCCAGCACGGCGTTCCCTGTGGCCCCCTTGGTCAGCTCCAGGGCGTCCAGCACGGGGAGCCCGCTCTGCAGGAGAATGCCCAGCGTGCGGTTCATCCGCGAGATGGTGGCCTTGCGGATGATGGGCCCGAAGACCGGCGCCCCCAGAAGAAAGGAGTCCCGGAGGTAGCGGCCCGAGGCCGTCCGCATCCAGATCCAGAATGCCAGGATCACCGCGGCCGTCACCCCCAGGGAGACCAGGGCGTTGTCCCGGATGAGGTGGCTCACCGACACCACGGCCAGTGTGGGTCCGGGGAGCTTCTGGCCGAAGTCCGCGTAGATCTCCTCGAAGGTGGGCACGATCTTGAGCAGCAGGAACAGGGAGATGGCCACAGCGAAGACCAGCACGAAGACCGGATAGCTCATGGCCGAGCGCACCTTGGTCTTGATCGCGTCCAGCTTCTCCAGATAGACGGCCAGCTCGGCCAGGATCCTGTCGAGGGTGCCCGCGCCCTCCCCCGCCCGCACCATGCTCACATAGAGGCCGTTGAAGACCCGGGGGTGCTCGGCGAGGGCGTCGGCGAGGCTGTTCCCCCGCTCCACGGTCTCCGCCACCTTGCCCACGGTGCGGGAGAGGGTGCGGTTGGACTCGTCCTTGGACAGCCCGCGCAGCCCGCGCACCAGGGGGATGCCCGCCTCGAAGAGGGTGGAGAGCTGGCGCGTGAAGAGCGCCAGGTCCCTGGTGGACACGCCGCCGCCCAGCACCGGACGGTCGAGCCGCTCCTTCCAGTTTGCGGCCCGGCCGCGGAAGATCGCGTCTTCCGCCACATGGAGCACGATCAGACCGCGGCGATGGAGATCGTCGACCACCTGGTCGACGCTCGCACCGCTCATCACACCGGTCTGCTCTTCCCCAGCGTGGGTCTTGGCTACATATGCGAAGTTTGGCATGGGTATCGGGTCGAATCCCCCGCCGCGGGGGCCTCGGCGGGCCGCAGCCCAGAGCCCCCCCGGAGCGGCATGTCTATTCCTCCGCGAGACATACGCGAAGGACCTCCTCGATCGTGGTCTCCCCGCGGGTCGCCTTGGCGAGCCCGCTCTGCTTCAATGTCTGCATGCCCTGGGCCATCGCCGCCTTGCGGATCGCGTCCGCGGGCAGGTTGCGGGCCACCATGTCCCGCAGTTCGGCGGTCATGCGCATGATCTCCACGATGGCCATGCGCCCGCGGTATCCCCGGTCCTTGCACTCGCCGCACCCGCGTCCCTTGCGGAACAGCGCCTGCGGAATCTCCTGCCGGCGCAGCCCGAAGGCCAGGAGCAGGTCCTCCGGGGGATCGTAGGGCTCCGCGCAGTAGGGGCAGACGCGGCGCACCAGGCGCTGCGCTGCCACCAGGGTCATGGCGCTGGCGGCCTGGAAGGGCTCCACGCCCAGCGACAGGAGCCGCACCGCGGTGGAGGGCGCGTCGTTGGCGTGGATGGTCGAGAAGACCATGTGCCCCGTCATGGCCGCCCGCACCCCGATCTCGGCCGTCTCCTGGTCGCGGATCTCCCCGACCATGATCACATCGGGAT
>CAZWKH010000358.1:0-1561 GCA_964633885.1 uncultured bacterium
AAGGTTACCGACGTAGATCCTCTTGGACATGTTTCCTCACTGACTTTCCCGTCCGCGGACGGGTTTCTGCCGACACTGACGACCCCGCCGATCGCTCGATGGGGCTGACCAACCTCAACCAACCCTTGGGAACAGTGGAGACGCGGCGAAGACTCTTTCGGAAGCGCGAGAGCGGATCGCGTCGCTTCGGAGAAAACTCACCTGTCGCCCACATGCACCACACCCCACACCGCGTCGAACTGTAGCACAGCGCCCGAGCCGTCCCCAAGGACTCTCGGGGGCAAGGGCGCCCCCCCGCGGGCCGGGAACGACCGGCCCCAGGGACCGCCAAGTCCTACAGTTCACGGAAGTTTTCGACCGGAGCGGGCCGGTTCTTGAGCACTCCCTCGATGCGCTCCATCACCTCCGGGGTGAGCCGGCCCGCGACCTCCAGCGCCTTCATGTTCTCGGTCACCTGCGCCGCGCGCGAGGCGCCGGTGATGACGGTGCTCACCCGCGGGTTCTTCAGGCACCAGGCGATGGCCAGCTGGGCCAGGGTCGCGCCGAGGTCGCGGGCGATCGGCTCCAGGCCGCGCACCTTCTCCGCGGCCGCGCGCGCCGCCTCGCCCTCCACCGCTCCGCGCAGCCACTGCATGTTGGGCAGGCTCATGCGCGAGCCCTCGGGGATTCCCTTCAGGTACTTGCCGGTGAGCACGCCGCTGGCCAGAGGGCTCCAGGTGGTCAGCCCCAGACCCACCGTGTCGTAGAGCGGCGCGTACTCGCGCTCCACCTTCTCACGCTCCAGCATGTGGTACTGCGGCTGCTCCATCACCGGCGGCATCAGGTGCTCGCGGCGCGCGATCGCGTGGGCCTCCATGATCTCTGCGGCGGTCCACTCGCTGGTGCCCCAGTAGAACGCCTTCCCCTGGCGCACCAGGTGGTCCATCGCCCACACCGTCTCCTCGATCGGGGTGAGGCGGTCGGGGCGGTGACAGAAGAGGAGGTCCACATAGTCCATCTGCAGGCGCTGGAGTGCGGCGTCGGTCCCCTCGAGGAGGTGCTTGCGGGAGAGGCCGCGGTCGTTGGGCCCCTTGCCTCCCCAGAAGATCTTGGTGGAGACGACGAGGTCCGAGCGCTTCCACCCCGCCCGTTTCACCGCGTGGCCCATCACGGTCTCGGCCTTGCCGCTCGCGTAGGCCTCCGCGTTGTCGAAGAAGTTCACCCCCGCGTCGTAGGCCTCGACCATGCACGCGTAGCTTTCCTCCTCCCCCACCTGGCTGCCGTAGGTGACCCACGCGCCGAGGGACAGGGCGGAGACCTTGAGGCCGGAGCGGCCGAGACGACGGTATTCCATGGTTCTGTCCTCCTGGTGGAGCGGGCTCTCTAGATTCCGAACCGGGGACGGGGGAGGCAATCCTAGCATCCCGAGCATGATTCCTCGCCGGCCAGGAGTGTCCCGTGAGAGTGGAGTATAGTCGTGCAATCCAAGACCGATCCGGCGCAGAATGCCGCTGCCGAGAGCGGCCCCGGACGACCAGGGTTGTGCCCTCGGCAGCACGGCCGGAGTGAGCCGCTTCAACAA
>CAZWKH010000359.1:0-1559 GCA_964633885.1 uncultured bacterium
GACCGACGAGCGAGGCCGGTTCCGGTTCGACGGCCTCCCCGACGGCGCGTACCGCGAAGGGCGCCTCGGCCGCCCGCGCGCGTCGGCGCGCCCCGCGGCCCTCTAGCCCGGGATCCGCAGCTTCTGCCCGATCCGCAGGAGACTTGACTTGCGCAGCGCGTTTGCCCCCTGCAGCGCCTTGACCGAAACATTGTAGCGCCGCGCGATCGCCCAGAGGGTATCGCCCGGCTTGACCCGGTGCACGCGACCCGTCCGGGCGGCCGGCTGGGGCTTGGCTTCCGCGAGAAGCCCCTTCTCCAGGCCCTCCCGGACCTTCACCGCGGCGCCCTCGGGGACCCGGGCCCGGACCTCATGCCCGTCGGCCGGGGTGGTGTCGCGCAGCCAGGCCGGGTTCAGGACCCGCAGCGACTCGGCGGGGGTCTCGCAGACCCTGGCGAGGTCGGCCACGCGCACCGGATGGGTCAGGGTCACTACCTCGTAGTTGAGCGGCGGGTCGGCAGCCGGCAGGTTGCGCACCGCATCCTCGCCGTCGTCCAGAATGGAGGCCAGCGCCATCGCGCGGGGGACATAGCGGCGCGTCTCCGCGGGCAGGTCCAGGTCCCAGAAGAGGGCCTTCTCGCGTCCGGCCGCGAGCCGCTGCACGCGCCCCGGCCCGCAGTTGAAGGCGGCCAGGGCGAGCAGCCCATCCCCCAGATCGCGCTTGAGCTCGCCGAGGTAGCGGCAGGCGGCGCGGGTGGCGATCTCCCAATCGCGCCGCTGGTCCCTGTCCGCGCTGATGACCAGGCCCAGATACCGCGCAGTGGGAGACACGAGCTGCCATGGGCCCACGGCGTTGGACGGGCTGCGCGCAGCGGGATCGAGCCCGCTCTCCAGCAGGGTGAGCACCCAGAGTTCTTTGGGAAGTCCTTCCTCACCCAGGACCCGCAGCACATCGGCGCGGTAGGGCGCCGCCTGGCGCAGCCACCGGTCCACGGTTCGCGCCCCCTCGCCCAGGAAATGCTCGCGCCAGCGCAGGACCTCCGGACGGGCTTCCTCCTCCATCGTCCACCAGGGCAGAGCTGGGGGAGCGGCGCTGTCGTGGGGCGCGGCTACGGCGCAGTCCGCCGCGACCTGGGAAAGAGCCCAGAGGGCCAGGGTCCCCGTGATCAGGGAATCAGCCTCCGGGGAGGGGGCCGTCCCCTGCAGTTTGAGCCGCCCCAGGATCTCCGCAGCCGCTGCAGCCGCCGGCCCGGGTTGCCCGGTGCGCAGAAGCATCTGCGCACCCTCGAGCTGGAGACGGAGCTCGGCCAGGCGGGGATCCGTTCGACCGTGATCCGGGTCCCGCAGACGTTTCCTCCCGATCCCAACCCGGGGGGCCGCCTGCTCGCCGGGCTCGGCGTGGCCGATATCCGGGGAACATTCGGAACCTACACCTTCTACACGTCGGAGCCTTTCACTTTCAAAGGCGACACGGAAAAGGGAGGCAAGGTCGTCCTGCTCGACGCGCCGGAGGGAACCGCCCAGGTCGAGACGATCGTCTACGGTCCCTTCAACAAGCTCTTCGACGACCCGCCCGAGAT
>CAZWKH010000360.1:0-1557 GCA_964633885.1 uncultured bacterium
CCGGGGTGGGGCGGATGTCCTACCGCCGCTTCCTGTTCTTCGACATCCTGGGCGGGGTGATCTGGATTTCCACTTTCGTGCTGGGCGGCTACTTCTTCGGAAACATCCCCGTGGTGAAGCGGAACTTCCATGTCGTCATCGTCGCCATCATCCTGGTCTCGCTCCTGCCCGCGGCGATCGAGTTCCTGCGTCACCGCAGGACGCGCACCATCAAGTAACCCTGCCAGAGGGTCCGTTCCTCCCCCCCGGCCGGATCCGGCCGGACCACATCGAGGCGGAGCAGGGGATCCACCCCCGGCCAGCCGTCCCAGCCCAGATCGAAGGCGTACCCCGTGGTGGTGCGGTCCGGGAAGACGGGGTGGGGGTCCTCGACGCGGTGGCGCACCCAGTGCACGCCCATCTCCAGACGCCGCCAGGGCTGGGTGGTGAGGGTGACGCCCGCCATCGACTCCCGCACCGGCCCATAGGCCGGCAGGAGGGGCTCGCTCTCCTCCACCTCGCGCAGGAAGAGGCTCACCGCCGCCAGCGGATCGCGCCGCGGCGCGGGGGTCAGCCATTCCGCTCCCACGGCGAACCGCCAGCCGTCCTGGTTCGCCTCGTAGGTGAGTGCGCGGTAGAGAGGCGCGAACTCGGGCTCGGTGTGGATGCGATGGGCGCGCCCCGAGAGCCCCCAGCGCCCGACCGTCCACGCGCCGCGCAATCCCGCGCGCAGTGCCCAGGTGTCGGCCTGCGGGTGCGTGAAGAAGAGATCGCCGTCGACGCGCGCGTCCGGTTCGTCCTCGAAGTGCCAGTAGGCCTGCTCCGCGTCGGCGGTGAGACCGTGCCAGGGACCGAACTGCCCGAGGAATGCCCAGGCCTGTTCGCCGTGCTCCACATGGGGCCGCGCGTAGCCCGAGGGCACAGTGCGCCGGTCGTCCTGGATGGAGACATAGGCAATGCGAAGGCCCAACGGCGTGGGCAGGCCGAGCGGCCCTCCCGCATCCCCGATGCGTCCCATGTCCAGCGTGGCCCCCGCCAGGCTGCGCCGGTAGCGCGCCTCCTCCAGCTCCGCCGGCGGTGCGTCCGCAAGCACGAGCCTCTCCCACCTCGGGATCGCCCCCCACAGAGTGAGCCGCGCGCGGGGATGGGTGAACCCCGCCGAGGCCCCCTCGAAGGTGTACTCCGGCCCCAGCAGCTCGAGGCTCTTCTGGCTGATGCCCGAGACCCCGCCGCCGCAGACCGCGCATCCGGAAGCCCCGCCCAGAGGCGGCGCGTCGTCGGCGTCCCAGCGCTGCAGGAGGAAGGGCGAGATGCGCAGGGGGAACGCGCCGAGGGTCCCCGAGAAGGCCCCGGCGCGTGCGTTGACGCTGAGGGTGCCGTGGCGGTTGGCGAGCTGCTCCGGCCCCTCGGTCAGGGCGGACGCGTCCTCGTTGCTCACCCGCAGCCAGGGCACGATCTCGATCTCGGGGGTCACCTGCCAGTGGAGACGCAGATCCCAGCGGGTCAGGAGGAGAGTGCCGTTCTCCCAGGGTTCACCGTAGAGGCCGACATCGCCGGGCCGGACTCTCTCGGTCTGCT
>CAZWKH010000361.1:0-874 GCA_964633885.1 uncultured bacterium
TTCCTGGTCGGGTTGCTGCTCGCGCTGGCCGCTCTGGCCGCCCCCCGCTTCATCCCGAGGGGCGAGCCGGCAGGCGACGCCGTCGTGCCGCCGACGAGGATCCTGTCCTGGGCGATCGATGAGAGCGTGTCCATCGCCGGGTTCGTGGGGTTCTTCCTCGGCGCGCTGTCCCTCGCCGCCTTCCTGCTCTTCGCGCTGGTGTCGATGGGATTGATCTGGCTGCACCGGCCGGGAGGCTAGCGAGGCTCCCTCCGGGCGAGGCCGTAGCGGCTTCGAAGCCGGGCGCCGCGGAACACCAGCGCGGAGGCGAGGGTGAAGAGCGCCACCCCGCCCAGGATCGCCGCGAGCCGCCCCCAGGGCGCGTCGATCGCTCGGCGCTGCGCCGAGAAGACGAGCAGCGTGCGCAGCCACTCGGCCGCTCCCAGCACCAGTCCGATCTGAACCGCCCGCGCCGCCCATTGCCTGCGCGGGAGGAGGAGCGCCAGGCCGACCAGGCACAGCGCCACCCCGAGCAGGTTCCCGGCGCGGAAGAAATGCGCCGCGAGGAGGAGCGCGCTAAGAATCACGGGAATCAGGGAAACGAAGACCACGGCGGTTGCCTCCTGTCCTGGCTGTCTCGGGCGATGCCCGGAGGTGCCGCAAACGGCGCCGGCTCACCGCGGATTCTACCTGTCCCGGCCGCGGGCGATCACCGCCCGATCCCGAAGCGCCGCCGGAGCCTCGGCGGGATCCCGACCGCTTCCCGAGCGCGGGTGAGAGCGACATAGATGAGCCGGACATCCTCCGCGACGATGCGCTCCAGGCTGTGGGCCTTGCGGCGGAAGGGGGAGAAGTCGTCTGCGATCTCCACCCCGGGCCACTCGCGGCCCTTGGC
>CAZWKH010000361.1:884-1555 GCA_964633885.1 uncultured bacterium
GTGGTCAGGAGCAGATCGGCGCGGCCCTCTTCCGGCTGGAGCGCGCCGAGGCACCGGCGCAGCTCCGCCAGGCCGTGCCTCTCCACCAGGGTCACCAGGCCCCGCAGCTCGGCGCCCTCCTCGCGGTCCACAGCGCGCACCACCTCGCTCCAGCGGCGGTAGCCGAAGAAGGCCGGGCGGCTGGAGCGCAGCCCGCGCTGGAGGCGGTCCACATCCTCGAGGAGTCCCTGCAGATCCCCGGCCCCGCCGCCGATGGCCGCGCGGCGCCCTTCCCGCAGGGCCTGCATGGTCCGGGTCAGGAGCGTGGCGTTGGTGCGGCAGAGAAGGGCGTCGGGCGCGTTGCAGCCGAGCCTGCTCGCGATGGCCTCGTTCCCCCGGATGCGCTTGCGCTCCCCGAGGACGCGCAGCACCCGCGAGGCCGCCTCGGCGATGGCAGGCCCGAAGCGGAAGGACTGGGTGAGGTCGGTGCGGTGCTTCACGCGCATCCGCTCCATCGCGTTCACCGCGCCGCGCCACTCGTAGATCTGCTGGTACCGGTCGCCCACCAGCACCACCTGCATGGGCTGGCGGGAGAGAAGGCCCACCACCACGCCGTTCGAGTCCTGGGCCTCGTCGAGGAGGATGAAGTCGGCGGGCAGCACCGGGCGCGAGAGGGCCCAGAGCTTGAGATA
>CAZWKH010000362.1:0-1530 GCA_964633885.1 uncultured bacterium
AGGTGACGGTGGTGGTGGCCGACGATCAGCTCTCGCTGGCCATCGGCAAGCAGGGGCAGAATGTGCGCCTGGGCCACAAGCTGACCGGCTGGAAGATCGAGTTGCATTCGGAGAGCGAGTTCCGCGCCAAAGCCGCCGCCGCCGAAGCCGATGTGCCCATCGAGGATTTCGAGGGCATGAATGAGGCCCTCGCGGATGCGCTCCACGCGGCGGGCGTGGACACCGCGCTGGATGTGGAGTCGGGGGGGCTGGAGGCCCTGGCAGAGGTGGCCGGGCTCGCCGAGAGCGCCGCGGAGCGGGTGTACGGAGTGGCTCTGGCCGCACTGGCCCAGGCGCGCTCGGTCGCCGCCGCGAAGGCCGCCGCCGAGGCGGAACTCCAGGAGAGCGCCGCCGCCGGGATTGCGGATGTCTTCGCCGCAGGAGCCGGCGAGTCGCCGGCGGATGCCGAGGCGCCGGCTGCGGAACCCGGGCCCGAGGAGGTGCCGGCCGGCGGCGGGGTCGCGCAGGAGAGCCTCGAGGAGGTCTCCGAGGGGGACGAGGAGAACGGGTCGGATCGCGCCGTCGCGGAGGAGCCGACCGGGGCCTAGGGACGGCATCGAGTCGGTCCGGCCAAGGTCGTGGTCTTAGGATCGGGGGAGAGTCTTGACCCAGAAGTTGCGCGTTTATCAGGTTGCCAAAGACTTCAACGTATCAAGCGAAGCCCTCATCGGGATCCTCGAGGGGCTCGGTGTGGCCGCGCGGAGCCACATGAGCACCCTGGATGACTCCGTGGTGGACCTGATCAAGCAGAAATTCGCGGAGGAGAAGCGGGCCGTCCAGCAGGAGGATGTCCGCAAGCAGGAGGTCAAGGCGGCCCTGGAACGAGAGGCGCGCGAGCCCAAGCCCAAGCGCCCCGCCGCTGTGCCGGCGGCGCCCGCGGCGCCGGCGGCCCCTCCTCCCCGGCCCGTCGCTCTGGAGACCGTTTCTACGCCCAGGCCGGCCCCGGCACCGCCCAAGGCTGAGGCCCCGGCGCCGCCGCCTCCCGCCGCGCCGGCGGCGCCGCCCGCCCCCCCCGCCCCCCCGAAGCCCGAGCGCCTTCGGCGGCGGGATGTGGACCAGAAGGCCGTCCAGGACAGCGTGAAGAAGACCCTGGCCGAGCTGGAAGCGGGTGGAAAGGTCAAGCGATTCCGCAAGAAGCAGGTCGAGACCCAGGCGGCCCCGGCCGCGGCGACCCCCGGCGTGGCCACGCGCGAGCACGAAGAATCGCTGCGCGTCCCCGAGATGGCCAGCGTGGCGGAGCTCGCGGAGAAGCTCAAGGTGAAGCCGGCGGCCGTGATCAACAAGCTCCTGGGCCTCGGTGTGATGGCTACCCAGAACCAGCGCCTCGACCGGGACACCCTGGAGATGGTGGCGCTCGAGTTCGGGTTCGCGGTCGAGTTCGAGAGCGAGATCGGCGCGGAGGAGATTGCCGAGGAGACGGAGGTCGATCGTCCTGAGGATCTGGAGCCCCGCGCGCCGGTGGTGACGGTCATGGGCCATGTGGACCACGGC
>CAZWKH010000363.1:0-1526 GCA_964633885.1 uncultured bacterium
GGGGTCGGGCTGGCCGAAGCGGATCCCGACCCCGCAGGAGATCACCGCCCATTCCGGGGCCACCGCCCGCAGGAACGCGGGCGATGTGGAAGTACGGCTCCCGTGGTGCCCCACCTTGAGGAGCCGGGCTCGCAGGGGCGCGCCCCGCTCGAGGCAGGCGGCCTCGGCGAGACCCTCCGCGTCGCCGGGTAGAAGCAGGGTCCAGTCGCCGTCCTGGATATGGACCACCAGGGAGGCCTCGTTGAGGTTATCCCCGGGAGGTCCCTGGGAGAGATCCCCCCGAGGAGGGTGCAGAGCGAGGAGGCGAATGCCCGGGGCCGCGTGGAGGGTGTCGCCCGCCGCCACCAGGCAGGGCCAGAGGCGATGCGCGGCCAGAACGCTGTCCACGGCCGCCGTGGTCTCCCCGGACCCATGGCCCGCATCGTAGACAGCACCCACCCGCATCCCGTCCAGGAACGGGCCCAGGGCACCGGTGTGATCGCGGTGGCGGTGCGAGAGAATGAGACCGTCCACCCTGCGCACCCTTGCTCCGCGTAGAAAGGGAAGGATCGCGTTGGCCGCCGCGTCTCCCGGGCCCCGGTCGTCGCCCACATCCACCACCCAGATCGTGCCGTCGGAGAGGCGTAGCACCGCCGCGTCCCCCTGCCCCACATCCAGGAACGCGGCCCAGGGACCTCTCGCGGGCCCGCGCGGCCACAGGGCCATCGCCACGCACAGCCCCGCGGCCAGGAGCGCGGCGTGGCGCCATCGGGGCGCGCGGCGCCGCGCAGGAGGCGCGGAGAACCAGAGAAGCAGGAGGATCGGGAACCCCGCGAGAGCCCAGGAAGGCGGGACCGCGAGCCCGGCCTCGTAGGGCAGGCGCGCCGCGCTCCAGGAGAGCAGTTGCCCGATCGCGGAGCCCAGGGCGATCGCCGCGTGGCGGAGGGTCGCACCCAGGAGCGGGACGGATTCCAGGCCCAGGGCGAGGAGGATGGCGGGCAGGAAGAGCGCGGTGAGGGGGATGGCGAGAAGGTTGGGTAGAGTGGCCAGAGGTGAGAGGGTGCCGAACACTTGCAGCGCTGTGGGCAGGGCTCCCCACTGGGCGCCCAGGCTCACCACGAGGCTGGACAGGAGGGCCCCCGATCGCCCCCCGTGAGAGGGCATGATGTCCATCGCGAAGAGGAGGCCGGCCACCGCTCCGACGGAGAGGCGGAAGCTCGCCGAGTGGAGGTACTCAGGGGCGCTCCAGAGAATCCAGGGCAGGGCCAGGGCAAGCCAGCCGAGACCCGCCCGGGGTCGTCGCAGCAACCGCCCTGCGCACCACAGGCTGATCATGGCCGCGGAGCGCATGGCGGGGGCGACCCATCCGGCGAGGCCCGCGTAGCCCCAGGCGGCCAGGACCGCGCCGCTCAGGCGCAGGCTCCTCGGCGCGCTCCCCAGAGCGAGCATGACGAAGCCCGCCACCAACCCCACATGGAGACCGCTCACCGCGACCAGGTGGCTGGCCCCGGTGCGCCGGAAGACCCCACGCTCCTCCGCGGCAAGGG
>CAZWKH010000364.1:0-1518 GCA_964633885.1 uncultured bacterium
GCCAGTTGCCTCAAATCCGCAAGGACCTTTTCTATGCCCGCTTCAACCCGGGCCCGTTCTTGGTGGTGGAGAAATTGCTGGGATGGCTGGGGCATGCCGGCTGGGCCCGTGGGGTAGCCGCGGCGGCGGGGCTGGTGATCGCTCTCGCTCTGACGATCACGGACGACGGGACGAACGCCTCGATCCTGCGCCGCGCGTTCTACCTGGCGCTGCCGCCCATCCTGCTGGGCCCTGTGGTGAATCCCTGGTACCTGATCTGGATCCTTCCCTTCCTCGCCCTGCTCCCGCGCGAGGATCCGCTGCGCATGCCGCTCCTCTTCCTGAGCGGCAGTGTGGCCCTGGCCTACCTGCACCTCGCATGGGGTTTCCTGCCGGGCTGGGTCACGCTGCTCGAGTACGCTCCGGTGGGGCTGCTCTTTCTGTGGGGGCTGTGGCGGCGGCGCTCCCTCAGCGCGCCCGGCCGGCCATCCCGCGCAGCCGCGCCACCCGCTCCTCGACCGGAGGGTGGGTGCTGAAGAGCTTCGTGAGCCCGCCCCCATGGAGCGGATTCACGATGAAGAGATGCGCGGTCGTCGCCGCCTCCTCCCCCATCGGGCGCTGCGCCACCCCATTGCTGATCTTGACGAGAGCGGCAGCAAGGGCTTCAGGGTCATGGGTGATCCCCGCAGCGCCCTCGTCGGCCCCGAACTCCCGCGTGCGGGAGATCGCCATCTGGATGAGCATGGCGGCCAGGGGACCGAGGATGGCCACCAGGAGCAGGAGCGCCCCGCTCCCTCCCTCCTCGCTGCGGCGCCCTCCGAACATCGCTCGCAGGCGGGCGCCGAAGGCGAGGTATCCGATCGCGCCGGCCAATGTGGCCGCCACCGACTGGGTGAGGATGTCGCGGTGGCGGACATGGGAGAGCTCATGGGCCATCACGCCCTTGAGCTCGCGCCGATCCAGGAGACGCAGGATTCCCTGGGTGGCCGCCACCGCGGCGTGCGCCGGGTTGCGGCCGGTGGCGAAGGCGTTGGGGGTCTCGCTGGGGATGAGGTAGACGCGCGGCATCGGAAGACGCGCCTCGTTGGCCAGCTCATGCACCATGCCGTAGAGTCCGGTGGCATCCTCGGGTCCCACCTCCTGGGCCTTGTAGCGCGCGAGCACCATCTTGTCGCTGAACCAGTAGGCTACGAAGTTCATGACGCCGGCGATGACCAGAGCGCCGATCGCGCCCTCGCGTCCCGCGACCACCGCACCCACCACCATGAGGAGCAGCGTCATCACAGCCATCAGGAATAGGGTTCTGAGCCAGCTCATGATCGTATCTCCGGTTTGTCGGGCCGCCTGCCGGGGGGGGGCGGACGGCATCCCATGGCCTTCGCGTGCCGGCGGCAGCTCGGCCGCGCTCACCGCACCATCATACTCCGAGCAGGCGGCGGGGCAGAACGCTCCGGGCAGGATCTCCCTCAGGCCCGGGGCTTTCCCGCGGCGAGGGCATCCAGCACGACGCGGTCGGTGGGGAAGGCCAGCGGCTCAGGT